>JAJXYI010000080.1 GCA_021780625.1 bacterium
CGAGCTGCTGCTCCTTGGTGTGCGGGAGGAATTCGTGCAGCGGGGGATCGAGGAAGCGGATCGTGGCGGGGAAACCCTTCAGCTCCTTGAAGATTCCGAAGAAGTCGCTGCGCTGATATGGGAGCAGTTTGGCGAGCGCCTCCTTACGGGCCTCGACGGTTTCGGCGAGGATCATCTCGCGCATGGCGTCGATGCGATCGCCCTCGAAGAACATGTGCTCGGTGCGGGTGAGACCGATGCCGGTGGCGCCGAAGGCGACCGCGTTGCGGGTCTGCTCGGGCGTATCGGCATTGGTGCGGACCTGCAGGCGCGTGACCTTGGAGCACCAGGCCATGAGCTGCGTGTAATTCTGGAACGTACGGCTCTTGCGGGCCTCGGCGTTGTCGTGGATGAGGCCCTGGATGACCTCGGAGGGGGCGGTCTTGACCATGCCGGCGTAGACGGTACCGGAGGTGCCGTCGATGGAGAGGTAATCGCCCTCATTGAAGACTTGGCCGTCGACCTCGAGCGTGCGCTTGTCGTAGTCGATCGCGAGCGAGCTGACGCCGCAGACGCAGACCTTGCCCATCTGGCGGGCGACGAGGGCGGCGTGCGAGGAGACACCACCGCGGGCGGTGAGGATGCCTTCGGCGGCGATCATGCCGCGGAGGTCCTCGGGGGAGGTCTCGATGCGGAGAAGGAGGACCTTTTCACCCTTGGCATGGGCTTCAACGGCACGGTCGGCGTTGAAGTAGATCTTGCCGGCGGCGGCGCCAGGGCCGGCGGGGAGGCCGGACGCGATAACCTTGGCCTCCTTGATTGCGGCGCGGTCGAAGATCGGGGCGAGCACCTGGTCGAGCTGGTCTGCGGGGACGCGCGTGACGGCGGTGGTCTGGTCGATGAGCTTCTCCTTCACCATTTCCACGGCGAGGCGTACAGCGGCGACGCCGGTGCGTTTGCCGTTGCGGGTCTGGAGCATGAAAACCTTGCCCTGCTGGATGGTGAACTCGAAGTCCTGCATGTCGCGGAAGTGCTTTTCCAGCACGCCGCGGATGCGCTCGAGTTCCTTGTAGGCGGCCGGCATGACCTTCGACAGCTCCTGCACGGGCTGCGGGGTGCGGACGCCGGCAACGACGTCTTCGCCTTGGGCGTTGATGAGGAACTCACCGTAGAACACCTTCTCGCCGGAGGCGGGATCACGGGTGAAGGCGACGCCGGAGCCGGACTCGTCGCCCGTGTTGCCGAACACCATGGCCTGCACGTTGACGGCGGTGCCCCACTCGTGCGGAATGTTATACTTGCGGCGATAAACGATCGCGCGGTCGTTCATCCAGGAGCCGAACACCGCGCCGACGGCGCCGATCAGCTGGTCCCAGGGATTGGACGGGAATGCCTTGCCGGTGCGCTCCTTGACGAGGGCCTTGAAGCGGCTGACGAGTTCCTTGAGATCGTCGGTCGTGAGCTTCGTGTCCTCGATGTCGTGGTTGCCGTGGCGCTCATCCTTGAGTTCGCCGATCACGGTTTCGAACGGCTCGTGGTCCTCACCGGCGCGCTTTTGGACGCCGAGCACGACGTCGCCGTACATCTGGATGAAGCGGCGGTAGCAATCCCAGGCAAAGCGAGGATTGTTGGTGGCCTTCTCGAGGGCGACGACGCTCTCGTCGTTGAGGCCGAGGTTGAGAATGGTGTCCATCATGCCGGGCATCGAGTCGCGCGCGCCCGAGCGGACGGCGACGAGCATCGGCATGGCGTTCTTATCGCCAAACTTCAGCTTCATGATGCCCTCGAGGTGGCGAATGCCCGCCTCGATCTGGCTCGAAAGGGCGGCCGGGTAGGTCCGCTTATTGTCGTAATAGTAAGTGCAGACTTCCGTGGTGATGGTGAAGCCGGCCGGAACGGGCAGGCCGATGCGGGCCATCTCAGCCAGATTGGCGCCCTTGCCGCCGAGGAGCGGCTTCATCGAGCCATCGCCGTCGGCCTTCTTATCGCCGAAGACGTAGACATACTTGGGCGCCTTGGCAGCGCCGCTTTTTTTGACCGCGGTTTTTTTCGCGGAGGGTTTCTTTTTGGCAACCATAGGGAACGAGTGTTTATGTATGGTGAAATGCTTGGAGAAGCGCAGTTCGCGCGGAGCGCGAAAGGTGAGATGCAAGGCCCCTTCCCCTGCCGTGTCAACGGCCTTGACTGAGCCGCCGTAGGATTGGGGCAACCCACGCCTTTCCCTGCGGTTGAAAAAGGCTGGATTGCCGTATTTGATGGGGGACACATGTCAGAAACACGCATAGGCTCACTCCGCAACGCGTTCATCTCCGGCCTCATCCTCCTTCTTCCCATGGCGATCACCTGGATGGTGTTCTCATGGTTGATCGAAACGGTGGGCGGGGGCCTGCGGCCGTTGATCCTGCCCGTAAGCCTAAAGGAACATCCCGAACTTCAGTTTCTTTGGGACTTGGTGGTCACGCTCATGGTCATCGCCGCGATCACGGGTCTCGGCTGGCTGTCGCGCTACGTTTTCGGCCAGTTCTTCGCGAACGTCGCCGAGCGAATCATGATGAGCATTCCCGGCGTGGGCGCCATCTATGCGACGGTCAAGCAGGTGGTGGACACCTTTGGTTCAAGTGGCCGCAACAGCTTCTCGAAGGTCGTGATGATCGAATATCCGCGCAAGGGCAGCTGGACGATTGGATTTCTCACGAACAAGAACCGCGGCCTTCCGCAGAGCCGGCTCGAAGGAGATATCTGGACGGTCTTCGTACCGACGACGCCCAACCCGACCAGCGGATTCCTGTTGATGGTGCCCAAGGAGGACGTCGTGGAACTGGACATGAGCACGGGAGACGGGATGAAGATGGTGATCTCGGGAGGCACGGTGGTGCCTCCGGCGCCAGACCATGCGAACCGCGCCTGAGTCGCGGGGCGAGCCACGCCCATGCCCTCCCTCACACTCCAGGCCGACGTCACCGTGCTGCTGCGAAGGGCCGCCAAGGAGCGGTACGCGCCGCTGACGGTGTTCTGCCTCGAGCACGGCAGCCTTACGGTGCACCAGCGTGCGTCGGGCGGCCGGCACGAAGCGGTGCTCGACCTGTTCGACGATGCCGACACGGTACTCACGAGTTCGAACCAGGGACGAACCTGGTTTGTATCCGAGGCCCGGACACGTCGCAGCCGGCGCGGCATCGGACGGAGTTACGACACGCTTCGCGCGGCCTCCGCGTTCGCCGAGGTGGTCGCCAGGAACGCGGTTCCCGAGGAGGGGCGCACGGCCGCGCGAAACCTACTGCGGCAGGTGCTGGACGCATTTGACTCCTCTCCCCTGCCTCCCGTGGTGATCCACCTCAAGGCGCTCTATGCCTTGGCTCAGGGCGAAGGTTACCCTGTGCGGCAGCACTGGCTGGACGGACTTTCGGCAAGTCTGCGCCCGCAGGCTGAGCGGATCATCCGCACGCCCCTGGCCGACCTCATCGGTGAACCCGGTCTTGCGGAGTCGTCCACACGAATTCTCAAGCGCCTGGAGGACTACCTCCAGGCGCACACGGAAATCCTGATCGGTTGAGCGGTGGGGGCGCCGAAGCGCCCGCGATCTCAGTGCCGGAAGTGGCGGATGCCGGTGAGCACCATCGCCATTCCACGTTCGTCGGCGGCTTGGATCACGAGTTCATCGCGAATCGCGCCGCCAGGTTGGATTGCAGCGGTGGCGCCTGCATCGGCCGCGGCGACAAGACTATCGGGGAACGGGAACAGGGCCTCGCTCGCGATCACGGAGCCCTTGAGACTGAGGCCGGCCTCGCCGGCTTTCCAAACCGCAATGCGGGAGCTATCGACTCGCGCCATCTGACCCGCGCCGATGCCGAGGGTCTGCTCGCCGTTGCAATAGACGATGGCGTTGCTCTTGACGTGCTTGCAAACCTTCCAGCCGAAGATCATGGCCGCCCATTCGTCGGGCGTGGGCTGGCGCTTGGTCACGACGCGGAATTCCTTCATGTTCCCAAGCGTCAGATCGCGGTCCTGCACAAGGACACCGCCCACGACGGAGCGAATGTCCTGAAGGGCGCCAGCGCCCTGACCGTGTTTTGCGACCATGAGGCGGAGATTCTTCTTCTTGCGCAGGATCTCCAGTGCCTCGTCGGTAAAACGAGGGGCGATGATCACCTCAGTGAAAAGTTCCTTGATCTGCTCGGCCAGGTCCTTGTCGAGCGTCTGATTGACCACAATGATGCCGCCAAAGGGGGCCTGACGGTCGGTGGCGTAGGCCTTGTTCCAAGCTTCCAACAGGGAATCAGCGCTGCCGACACCGCAGGGATTGGTGTGCTTGAGGATGGCGACGGTCGGCCGGTCAAATTCGCCGATGAGGTACGTGGCCGAAGTGATATCGAGAATATTGTTGTAGCTAAGCTCCTTGCCCTGGAGCTGCTCAAAATGCTCGTGGAAGGTGCCGTAGAGGGCAGCCTTCTGGTGGGGATTTTCGCCGTAGCGTAGCGCCTGGGCTTTCTTGAGCGAAAGCGTGAACGTGGCGGGAAATCCGCTGATCGCATCGACGTCGGGCTCAGCCAGCTGCCCTTCGAGATAGCGGGAGATGGCAGCGTCGTAAGCGGCGGTGCGTTGGAACACCTTCAGTGCAAGATTTCGGCGAAGCGCGGACAATTCCTGAGGAGCTCCGGCCATCGCCGCGAGCACGGCGGAGTAGTCATCGGGATCGCAGACGACCGTGACGCTCTCATGGTTCTTGGCGGCGCTCCGCAGCATCGACGGACCGCCGATATCGATGTTCTCGATCGCCTCCTCTAAGTGCACCCCGGGTTTCGCGACCGTCTGTTCAAACGGATAGAGGTTCACGACGACCAGATCGATCAAGGCGATGCCGTTCTTACGCGCCTCAGCGAGGTGTTCCTCCTTGTCGCGGCGGCAAAGGAGCCCGCCATGAATC
>JAJXYI010000178.1 GCA_021780625.1 bacterium
CAAAGGCCAGCAGGCCGTTCAATGCGAGTGCGATCGCGACGATGTGAAGCCCGCTGATCGCGAACAGGTGAAGGGTGCCGCTGCGCATGAACAGCAGCCTCGACGCCTGGCTCATCTCGGCGGTGCGACCGAGCAGCATGGCCCTGAGCACGCCTGCCAGGTCGGGGCGCTCGCGGGCGATGCCGATTCCGAGAATCGAATGGATCCTGCGCTCGGCCGCCGCGCACAGGAGCCGATAGGCGCCGGGCCGGCCCGACTCGCCGAGCACCTCGCCACGCGCCAGCCTGAAATTGATCCCCAGGTCCGTCAGGTACCCTTCGAATGAATACGGCTCGCCGATGACGGGCAACCGTTCGAGCACCCCGCGAACCCGCAGCTCGCTGCCCGCGATCGGAGCAAGACGCCGCGGATCGATGCTCAGCGAGACGTATACCGGCTGCCCGCGCAGCTCCGCCACGTGGCGCTCCGCCTCCGTCACCGTGACCAGAGCGGCGAAGCGTTCCCGGTCCTTCGAGGGATAGAGGCGCCCGCAACGCACCTTGAGCTGCACCTCCCTCGGCGGAAGGCGCTCCCACGCGTCCAGGCGATTCCGGTGCATCCGGTAGGCGCCGATCCCCGCCAGCACCAGCGCTGCGACGAACGCCGGCGCCCAACCCCGCGCCTCCCGCCACGCCGCACCCACCGCGATCCCGGCGCACAGCGCGGCAAGGGTCAGGGCCAGGCCCGCCGGCATCCCCACCCCGACGCGGCCCGCCACCAGCCCCACCGTCATCGGCAGCGTGATCCACAGGAGCGGCGAACGGTGCCGGAGCGAACGGTCTTTCACGGCAAAACGTTAATTTTAATTTACCTTTTTCTTCAAGCCTCGCTTTCCGCGGGGGAGCGGTGATTGAGCGTCGCTTTCACCTTTCCTCGCGCGGATTTCCGCCCACAAAGGAGCGCATGCAGGACGATTCCCAAGGTGATCTGTTTGCGGACCCGGAGGACGACGCGCGCGTCGAGGGTGGGCCCGCGGCGGCGCCGACGCCCCGGGCGCATCAGCCGCTCGCCGCGCGCATGCGGCCGCGCTGCCTCGCGGAAGTCGTCGGCCAGTGCCACATCACCGCGGCGGGCAACCTGCTGCCGAGGCTGGTCAGCCAGAACCGGTTCGGAAGCCTGCTTTTCTACGGGCCGCCGGGCTGCGGCAAGACGAGTCTCGCGGAGGCGATCGCCGCAGAGACGCGGAGTCGCTTCGTGCGCTTGAACGCGGTCCTGAGCAACGTGGCGGAGCTGCGCGAGATCCTCGCCCAGGCGCGCCGGCGCCCAGAGTCGGCCACGATCCTGTTCATCGACGAACTGCACCGGTTCAACAAAGCCCAGCAGGACCTGCTGCTTCCGGATGTCGAGGAGGGCTCGGTGCGGCTGATCGGTGCGACGACCCACAACCCGGGGTTTTACGTCAACCCGCCGCTGCTTTCGCGCAGCCACCTGTTCCGCCTGGAGCCGTTGAAACCGGAGACGATGGCAGGGGTTATGCGCGCGGCGCTGGACGATGCCGAGCGGGGGCTGGGCGCACGCCGCCTGACCGCGTCGGACACGGTCCTGGTGAGGCTCGCGCGCCTGTGCGACGGCGACCTGCGTCGTGCGCTCAATGCGCTCGAGGTGATCGCGCTCAGCCTTCCCGAGGCGGGCGAGATCACGGACGCCGAGCTGGAGGTGTTCGCACGCGAGCGCCGGATCCGCTACGATGCGGACGAGGACGAGCACTACGACACGATCTCCGCATTCATCAAAAGCTGCCGCGGCTGCGATCCGGACGCGGCGATGTACTGGCTCGCGAAGATGCTCGAGGGCGGCGAGGACCCGCGCTTCGTGGCCCGGCGCCTGGTGATCCTCGCAAGCGAGGACGTGGGACTGGCCGACCCGCTGGCCCTGCCCCTGGCGGTCGCCGCGCATCACGCGGTCGATTTCATCGGCCTGCCGGAGGCCGAGCTGACGCTCGCGCACGCGACGCTCTACATTGCCTGCGCCCCGAAGAGCAATTCGGCGACCCTCGCGCTCTCAGCGGCGCATGCGGCCCTGAAGGAGCAGCCCGTCCAGGACGTGCCCATCGCGCTCCGCGACAAGGGAGGGCAGGCCAGCAAGCGCATGGGGCACGGGAAAGGTTACCTGTACGCCCACGATTTTCCCGAAGCGATCACGGGCCAGGACTATCTCAGCAAGCCCCTGACCCTCTACACGCCGAAGGCGGCGGGCATGGAGGCGCGCATCGCCGAGCGCCTCGCGCGCTGGCAGGGACTGAAGGCCGAGATCCAGGCGCGCTCCCAGGGCCGGGGCTGAGGCGCACCGCGCGCCTCAGGCGGTGGGCAGCAGCTGGTAGCTCACAAACGCGAAGCGCTTCGCGTCCGGGGACCAGGATGGGACGTTGATCGTCCCCTGCCCTCCGAAGAAGCGAGCGAGCACGCGCGGATTCCCACCGACGGCCGGCAGCGCGCGCAGGCTCACGTCCTTGTTCGGCGGGTGACCGGTCACGTCTGCGCCATAGGTGAGCAGCACGACGTGGCGGCCGTCCGGCGACGGATGCGCGAACCAGTTGTTGGCATCGTCAAAGGTGACCTGCTCGAGCTCGCTGCCGTCGGGGCGCACGCGCCAGATCTGCATGCGTCCGGTGCGATCGGAATTGAAATAGATCCACGCGCCGTTCGGCGAGTAGTCGGGACCGTCGTCGAGCCCGCCCGGCGCCGCGGTGGTCACGCGCGTCTCCTCCCCTCCCCCGGCGGGAATCGTGAAGATGCCGAACGCCCCGTCGCGCTGGGCGCAGTAGGCGAGCGTCCGGCCGTCGGGCGACCAGCCGTGCCAGTAGGAGGGTCCGTTCCGCGTGATCCGCCTCGGCGCGCCCCCCGCGGAGGGAAGGACGTAGATGAGGGAGCGGTCCTCCTCCGTGTGGTCGCTGATGGCGATCAGCGAGCCATCGGGGGACAGCCCGTGGTCGTTGTTGCAGCGCGTCGCGAAGCCGGTGTCGATCGGCTGCGGGGCGCCCCCGTCGGTGGAAATCCGATACAGGCGTCCCCCTCCGTTGAAGATGAGCGAGGCGCCGTCGCGCGACCAGTTGGGGGCCTCGATGTGCTGCTCCGTCCGATACACGATGCTGCGGCGGAGCGTGGCGAGTTCCAGGATCTCGAGGGCGCACACCATGCGGCCGGAGCCCGGGGCGAGGGCGGAATAGACGGGCTCCTCGAAGCCGGCACCCGACGCCCCGCAGTCCCAGGCCGCCACGCCGAGATAGACGCTCTCCGGAAGGGGAACCCGTACCGATCCGCCGGTGGCCTCCCAGGCCCCGTTCGCCCCGGCCGTCGACATCGAGAGGTAATCGCCGCGGCGCTCGAGCCGGATCCGCCGGTGGCCTGCCGTCGACGCGACAAGCTCGCGCCTGTCCGCGCCCGGCGAGTCGCAGGTCTGCAGCACCGGGCGGCCGCCCGGCACCAGCAACGCGACGGCGGAGGGGCACGGTGCATCCAGGCTCGCCCGGATCATCAGTCCGACCTCGCCCTCCGGCAGCGTCGCCGCGAGCGCCGCGTCGCCGGAGACCTTTTTCCACACAAACTGAAACCGCGCGTCGGCGCCCCAGAGCGGCCCCGAGCCCGGGAGGATCCAGCGGCCGGCATCCCGCCGGAGGGCCGGATGTTCGCCGGAGGGGTTTGAGCCGAGGATGGCGTGGCCCTCGAAGGGTTCGCCCGGGGAGGTCGGAGTGGAGTCGCTCATGGGTTTCGGGAAGGTTGCCGACTGCCGGCTCAGCGCCGCGTCAGGAGGCGGAATGAATGGGCCGGGACGTCGAGTGCAACCACCGCCTGCCCTTTGTCGAGCGTGTGCGGGATCACACCACCGCCAAGACCGTCCACCACGGCGCGCGAGGAATCGTTCAGACGGACCCGCACGGACACCGGCTCATCGCGAAAATTCTGCACGATCACCGCGCCATTGTCGTACTCGAAGAGCGCCACTTTCGACGGTCCCTCGAGCTGAGCCGGCAGACCGTCGGACGCCAGCGCCCGGATGCGGTTGAGGACGTCGGGCGGAAGCCGATACAGGTCGAGCGGGTTGTCCGGGATGGTCAGGACATAGAGCTTCCCGCGGTTGTAGGCGTGCATGAGCACCATCGGGAATCCCATGCCGGAAGCCCGGCCGCTGAGGATGTCCCAGGAATTGTTGGTCAGGTAGCGCACCTCGGGGATCAGCATCGGCTTCTCGATGCGGTCCTCACCGCCCCAATACGAAAAGTCCGCGACAAAGGCCCGGCGCTCGCCGCAGCGGAACTCGCCAATGTCGGAGAGCCCGCGGTCCTGGAGCGCGTGCAGGAGTCCGGAGGTGATGATCACGCGTCCGCCCGCGCGGAGTTTCGCCTCGATCTCGCGCACGAGGTTCGGGTCGCCCTTGGCGTCCTCGGTCAGGAGAACAACGGGCGCGGACGCGGGAAACGTCGGGTGCAGCTCCACGGGGATGCCGCACATGCCGAGCACGTTGTGGAGGTAGTCCTCGCCGGTCGAGTTGAAGGGCCGGTAGGAGGCGACGCCCACCGGATTGCCAAGTTTTCCGACGACGCGGTCGGCGAGGTCGAGCGCCTGGCCGGCGACGCAGGCGAGCGTCGGCGTGACGCCGCGCGGGACCGCCGCGACGGCGCGGTCATAGTCGAAGGACGTGCCCTCGCCCTGCCAAGGGGCGCGGTCGGAGGGCTGGAGCGGCTCGACCAGCTCGTTGAGCGCGAAGAGCGTGATCTCCGGGGCCTTCGCGAACATGGTGTCCCACAACTGCTCGGCGTAGCGGTCAGCGGTGACGCGGGCACCGGTGTCGACCCAGCCGCCGCCGTTGCGCCCGGGGGCGACATTCTCGAGGTAACGGAAGATCTCGTAACTCTGGTACTGTTGCAGGTGCTGGCCCGTGATGACGGGGTCGCGCGTCTCGGTGCCGGTGTAGATGCGGTCGAACATGGCGGGCTCCGTGGCCAGGTTGTATCCAGAGCCCTGATAATGTTCGTACCAGTTGGGATATTTGATCGTCACCTTGACGCCGGGATTCACCGAGCGGGCGGCGCCGAGCACCAGGTCGTGGGCGACCTCGGTCATGAGGCCGAGGCGGAACTGGGTCCAGGACTGGGTGCCCTTGGCGGCGATGCAGCTGTCGCAGGTGCAGGTCGTGAAGAAGAAGTCGTCGAGGATGAACGAGTCGAAATTGCGGGCGGTGGCCTCGACGACCCGTTTGAACTCCGCGCGCTGGGAGGGCTGGGTGTAGCAGAAGGTCTCGAAGAGGTTGCGTTCATTGCGCACCGCCGCGATGCCGCCGGCGACCTGCACGCCGTGCGCCTCGAAGAAGCGCTTCGCGGCCTGGAGCGTGGCGTCGTCGACCAGAATGCCGTCGCGAAAGGTTTCGAGATAGACCTTGTCGACCTTCACCTGCGAGCTGACGAGGTTCCACCGGGCCTGGAGCCAGGCGGGGTCCTTCATCTTCTGCACTTCGTAGGCGCGCACATAAACGGCGACGTGGAAGTTGCGGTAGTTCGAGGCGGAGGCGGGGAAGGCGAGGGCCATGGTGAACAGCCCGAGCAGGAGGGCCAGGGGGAGTTTGTACGAGGGCATGGGGAAAAAGCGATTCGGCGCGGCGTCTCGGGGCCGTGCCTTGGCTGGGGGGGCGTCGTCCTAGGCCGCAACCGATCCCCACGGCTGTCAACGCGGAGGGGCTTCGGTTCAATTGATTGAGCCACAAAGGCAGCCGGATCCACCTCTGCTTCGCGGCCTGAAGTCGTCCTCGGCAAAACCCGTCGCGCGGTCCAAGCTTGGCCGCTTCACCGCATCCCGCCCATGCTCTTCCGCCCCACCCGACTGCTGCCACTTCTACTCGCGCTGACCCTGCCGGTTTCGGTTCCGCTCCTGCGAGCCTCGGCAAACACGATCGCGATGGCCCCCGCGTGTCCGGCGACGGCCGCGAACCTGTTGACCGAAAAATGGCCCGCCTCGTGGATCGCGGCACCGAGCGGGTCCCTGTTCGACTACGGCGTGTGTTTCTTCCGGCGGACACTCCGGCTCGAAGCCAGGCCCGACCGGTTCGTGGTGCACGTCAGCGCGGACAACCGCTACCGGCTCTTCGTGAACGGGCGCTCCGTCGGCTTTGGCCCCGAGCGCAGCGACGCCTGGCTGATGCGCTACGACTCGATCGACCTCGCGCCCTACCTGCACGCCGGCGCAAACGTGATCGCGGCCGAGGTGGTCAACTACGGCGCCTACCGTCCCGCCGCGCTCGTGAGCCACGGCACGGCGTTCATCCTCCAGGGCGACGGCCCCGCGGCGGCCGACGTTGACACGGGGCCCGCATGGCGGGTCCTGCGCGTCGGCGCCTACGCGCCCGTGCCACCCGACCCGTCCAAGATCCATGGATACTATGTTGCCGGGCCGGGCGACTTCGTGGATGGACGCTCCTATCCCTGGGGCTGGACAGGGAGCGGCTACGACGACCGCACGTGGAGCAGCCCGCGCCTGCTGGGGAACGGCACCCCGCGCTACCACGGCACCGATCTGGTTCGCTGGCTCGCACCGCGGAACATCCCCATGCTTCCCGAGACCCTCCAGCGCTTCCAGGCGGTCCGCCGTGCCTCGGGCGTCGCGGAGACCAGCGCCTTTTTACAGGGCAGGTCGCCGATCACCGTCCCCGCCCACACCCACGCGACGCTCCTCCTCGACCAGGGCAATGAGACGCTCGCATTCCCGTACCTGGTCGTCAGCGGCGGACGCGGCGCACGGCTCACGCTCGCCTACGCCGAGGCGCTCGTTGACCGCGATGGACGAAAGGGCAATCGCAACGACATCGAGGGGCGCCACCTGTCCGGCCTCGAGGACCGATTCATCACCGACGGCGGCGACCGCCGCCGCTTCGAACCGCTGGACGTGCGGTGCTACCGTTACGTCGAGCTGCGGGTCGCGACGGAGGACGCCCCGCTCCAGATCGACGACGTGGCGGGAATGGCCACCGGGTACCCTTTCTATCGCAACGCGACTTTTGAGTCCGACGATCCCGTGCTCACGCGCATCTGGGACGTCGGCTGGCATACGGCGCGCCTCTGCGCGTTCGAGACCTACATGGACTGCCCGTACTACGAGCGCCTCCAGTACCTCGGCGACACGCGGATCCAGGCGCTCATCTCGCTGGCCGTCTCGGGGGATGATCGCCTGATGCGCAATGCCATCGAACTGGGCGACCGCTCGCGCCTTCCCGGCGGGCTCACCCAGAGCCGCTCGCCCAGCGATCCGCCGCAGGTGATCGACACGTTTTCCCTGTCGTGGGTCGAGATGGTTCACGACTACTGGATGTTCCGGGACGACCCGGCCTTCGTCCGTGCGAGGCTCCCGGGCATCCGGGCGGTGCTCGACTGGTTCGACCGCCACGTCGATCCCAAGACCGGCATGCTCGGCCCGCTTCCATACTGGAGCTTCGTCGACTGGGCGGCGCAGTGGCACTGGGACCCGAAGCTGGACCGCGGTGGCGAACCTCCCGGCGCGGAGACCGGCGGATCGTCGATCATCACGCTCCAGTATGCCCTGGCGCTCGAGCACGCCGCCGACCTCTTCCAGGCCTTCGGGCAAACCGGCGAGGCGGACCGCTGCCGCGCACTCGCGGGCTCGCTGCGCGAGGCCACCCTGCGCCTCTGCTGGGATCCGGGGCGCCGCCTGCTCGCGGACACCCCTGCGCGGAGCGAATTCAGCCAGCACGCAAATGCGCTCGCCGTCCTGTCCGGCGCCGTCGCTGGCCCAGCGGCGCGCGACCTCATGTCCCGCGTGATCAGCGACCCAACCCTTGTCGCCTGCACGATTTATTTCCGCTTCTACCTCCTGCGCGCGATACGGAAGGCAGGGCTGGGCGACGAGTACATCGCCCAGCTCGGACCCTGGCGCGACATGCTTGCCATGGGCCTCACCACCTTCGCCGAGACACCCGAGCCCTCACGCAGCGATTGCCACGCCTGGAGCGCATCGCCTGTCTGCGACCTGCTCGAGACCGTCTGCGGCATCCGACCCGGAAGCCCCGGATTTCGAACCGTGCTGATCGCCCCCAACCTCGGACCGCTCCAAGAAGCACGCTGCACCGTCCCCCATCCGAAGGGCCAGATCTCGGTCGCCTACCAGCGCACGGGCACAACGCTCGCGGTGACGATCGACCTGCCACCCGGCCTCGTCGGCACCTTCCGCTGGGATGGCTCCACGCGTGCGCTTCATCCCGGTCACCAGGTGTTCAAGGTGCGGCAGAACTCCGGAGACCCGGGCGGCGAAAAAGCCCTCTAATGATCGCATCCAACTTTGAGCCTGCGGCACCGCTCCCGGCTTGAGTCTCCTGCACAGGCGGCCGCTCGATCATCATCCCCCCTATGCAGATCCTGTCCGACCTCCCTCCGTCCCATCCGACGCACTACAGGCGCCTCCTCTCGATCGCCGCACTGTTCGCCCTCGGCACCATCGCCAGCCGCGCGGCGGACTCCGTGCCCGCGGGCTGGTTTGTCTGGCCGCTGGAGACTCCCGCGTCCGGCTCGGCACTCGACGCCAGCGCTCTGAATTCCGCGCCCGCCGGGGCGCACGGACGGATCCGCGTCGAAGATGGCCACTTCGTCACCGGCGACGGCCACCGCATCCGCTTCTGGGGCGCCAACCTCGCCGGCTCAGATGCCTTCGTCTCCGCCAAACGCGCCGACGAACTTGCCGAGCTGTTCGCGCGCAACGGCATCAACATCGTCCGCCTGCACCACCTCGACAACCCCTGGGATGTGAAGAACGGCGGAAGCATCTGGAGCAAGGACCGCAACGACCACCTGCAGATCGATCCGGTCCAGCTCGACAAGATCCACCGCCTCGTCGCGGCGCTCAAGGCCCGCGGCATCTACGTCGACGTGAACCTGAAGGTCTCGAAGACCCTCGTGCCCGCCGACGGATTCCCCGCGACGGTCACGCAGTTCCCCGACTTCCAGAAGCGCGTCGACATGGTCGACCGCCGCATGATCGAGCTGCAGAAGCTCTACGCACGCGAGTTCCTGACCCCGAAGAATCCATACACCGGATACTCTCTGGCCGACGATCCGGCCGTGGCGATGGTCGAGACCAACAACGAGAACTCGCTCCTGGGCTACTGGACGCGCGACCTCGGGCGTGGGCTCGACACGTACCCGCAGCCTTTCCGGGGCGAGCTTCAGGGTCTTTGGAACGCCTGGCTCGCAAGGCACTACCCGACCGACGCCGCACTCGCGGCGGCCTGGAAACCCGCGGCAACCGGCGGCACCGAGGTGCTTTCGCCGTCAGCCATCTGGACGCGCCATCTCGAGGCTGAGAGCCGCGCCGAGATCCTCCCCGGATCGAACGGCTCTGAGCTCAACGTGAAGGTCATGAAGACCACCGGAATGGACTGGCACGTCCAGGTGTCGACCGGCGGCCTGAAGCTCTCGGACGGCCAGGTTTACACCGTCGAATTCGACGCCCGTGCGGACAAGGACCGCAAGATTCAGGTGTCGGTCAGCGTGGACCCCGCGACCAAGGAGGCGTGGCGCAGCTTCGGGGCGATGCAGACTCTCCCGCTCACGACCACGTGGACCCATGAGCGGATCGTGTTCCCGGCACACGGCGTGGGCACCTCGCCCGGAGCGCTCAGTTTCAACCTGGGGCAGGCCACGGGACAGGTGTCCCTCCGCCACCTGCGCTTCTTCGCCGGCTGCTCCGGAGCAGGCCTGCAATCCGGCCAATCCGCCCGCGCGGGCACCGTCCCCCTGCCGACCTCACCGAGCCCGCGCCAGTGGGCGGACTGGATCTCCTTTCTTGCCGACACGGAACGCGCGTACGCCGACGAGATGCGGTCGTACCTTCGCGACGATCTGCACGTGAAGGCGCCCATCACCATCACCCAGATCGAATACGGCGGGATCGAGGGCCTGTGGCGCGAGCAGGGCTCCGACTTCGCCGACAGCCACGCCTACTGGCAACACCCGAGCTTCCCAGGCGGCGACGGCTGGGACCTGGCCAATTGGGCCATCAAGAACACCCCGCAGCTCGACGCGCTGTCCGATCGCAGCTTCGGCGAATTCGGCTCGCTCGCGATGAACCGGGTCGCCGGGAAGCCGCTCACCGTGAGCGAATACGACCATCCCTTCCCCTCCGACTACGAATGCGAGATGTATCCCACCTTCGCCGCCTTCGCGGCGCGCCAGGACTGGGACGGACTCTTCCCGTTCGCGATCGGTGACGTGAGCACCAAGGACGCCACCGGCGCGATCGCCAGTTTCTTCGACCAACAGCACAATCCGGCCAAGTGGGGCCTCTCGCGCTTCGCCACCCTGGTCTTCCGCGAGGGACTGATCCCCGCCGCGACGGCCTCCGCCGAACTTCGCGTCGGAACGCCGCCCTGGGCCGAGGCGTACCACGAGGACACTCTCTGGGACCGCCTGATGCCCGCCGGTCCGATCCACTTCCTGGATACGCGCCTGTCGGTCAGCGACCGCTTCCTGCCCGCCGGCGAACACGACCGCATCGAGCGCGAGGGCGTGCCGGCGGCCGGTCCCGTGCGGATCGCGACGGGCCCCTCCGGAAAACTCTTCCTCATCGCGACGCCCCGCGCTGCGGCCGTCGTCGGCTTTATCGGCGGCACCCGACAGGCCGCCGGATCTCTCGAGGTGGACTGCCCCGCCTTCGGGCGCAACTTCGCCTCGGTGACGGCCGTCGCGCTCGACGGCCGGCCGCTGCCGGAATCCACCCGCATCCTGGTGACGCTGGTCGCCCGAGTCGCAAACCAGGGCATGGTCTGGAACGCCGACCGCACCACGGTGGGCCGGCACTGGGGCCACGGCCCCACCATCGCCGAGCGGGTCCCGGCGACCCTCTCGCTCGCCTGTTCAGGACCCCGCCACGTGTTTGCGCTCGCCCCGGATGGCACGCGCGCGAAACCGGTTCCCGCCGTTTACCAAAAAGGGCGCCTGACCTTCAGCGACTCACCGGACGACCACACAATCGATTACGAGATCGTGACTCCCTGACAAATCGCCCGTGCGCGAGGGAAGCAGGATCCGGACTTCCCCGCTCCCGAGCGCGCCGCGGGAGGAATCCGCCCCTCAGGTGGCGGACGGCATCGCCCAGGCGCAGCGCCTGAAGTGGTGCCCGTAAATCGCCAGCGTGACCGCGAGCTGCAGCATGCGCGGACGGTGAAGGAGTGTCCACGCGAGCAGGCGCCAGTACTCGAACCGCTCGCGGCCGATGACTCCAAGCCGCACCCCCGACAGGACCAGCGCCATCACATGGCTCCACTGGAGGGGAGCCTTGATCTTCGAGGGTCTGTATTCGCGGAGGAAAGTCCGAACACGCCAGTAATAGGCGCGCGGCGAATAGATGCGCCTGACGACCTCGCGATACCCCTCGAGCAGACGTTGGGCGGGCATGATCGGGGCGAAATTCAGCGTGCCGTCACCGTTGTCGCCGGTCGTGTCCTTGAGCAGCCGGCCCTCGCGTTCAAGACGGGCGTACAGCCGGGTGCCGGGAAGCGCATTGAGGATGCCGACCATCGCCGTGACCACGCCGCTCTTCTGGATGAAATCCACCTGCCGCTGAAAGATCGAAGGCGCGTCGCTGTCGAAGCCGACAATGAATCCGCCCTGCACCTGGAGTCCCGCCCGCTGGATCCGCTTCACGTCGGCAACCAGATCCCTTTCCTGGTTCTGCCGCTTGTTGCACTCCGCCAGAGCCGCTGCGTCGGGAGTCTCGATCCCGACGAACACCGTATCGAAGCCCGCCTCGGTCATCCGGGCCATCAGCTGCGGATCGTCCGCGAGATTGATCGATGCCTCCGTGTAGAACGGAAACCGACGGCGGTTGGCGTGCTGCCATTCGGTCAGCGCCGGAAGCAGGTCCGACAACAGCGCTCGCTTGTTGCCGATCAGGTTGTCGTCGACAAAGAACACGGGCCCCTTCCATCCAAGGCGCGCCAGCCCGTCCAGCTCGGCGATCACCTGGGCGGCGCTCTTTGTCCGCGGACTGCGTCCGAATTTCGCCGTGACGTCGCAAAACTCACAGTCGAATGGGCAGCCCCGGGAATACTGGATGCTCATGGAGCTGTAGCAGCCGAGGCGCGCCAGATTCCAGCGAGGCGCCGGGGTCGTCCGCAGATCGGCAAACACCGGCGACGAATAGACGCGACGCGCTCCGCCCTTCTCGAGGTCCGCTAGAAACGGCGATAGCGTGAGCTCAGCCTCATTGAGGACAAAGTGTGAAACCTCGGGGTAGGATTCCTGCTCGCTCGTGAACAGCGGTCCGCCCGCGACCACCGGCTTTCCAATCGCAGCGCATCGCGCCAGCACCTGTTTCACCGAGACCCTCTGGGCGATCATCGCACTGACGAAAATCATGTCGGCCCAGAGCAAGTCGGTGTCCTTCAGAGCCTGCACGTTCATGTCCACAAGCCGCAGGCTCCAGTCGCCGGGAAGCATCGCCGCGACGGTAAGCAGCCCGAGCGGCGGAAGCGCCGCCCGCTTGCGGACAAATCGCAGCGCATGCTTGAAACTCCAAAACGTTTCGGGGAACTCGGGATAAACAAGCAGCGCGTTCAAGGTCCCTTGATGCTATCGCTGCGACGCCCCCGGGGAAAGGCTGTTCTTCCTAGACCGCGACCTGGACGCCTCCCCCACACGCGCGGAAGCAGCCCTGGCACCCTGGTTCGGTCGCCTCCGTGTGGTTCAAGCCGAAACCACACTCTTCAGGCTCATCGCCGTCCCCCCCCATCCGGACCGTCGTCCCACGGCGGCGGCGGCTCCACAATCCAGCCACCGCCCTCCGGTCACGCGCGGGTTCCTCCATCCGAGGACCGCAATCCGGATCACCGGTCAGCGCGATCCAGCCACACCGCCATCGGGGACAGGCCCCGGTTGTCCCAGGTATAGTAGGGAATCGCCATCACGGGAGCCGCGGCCTGCTTCACGGACAGTTCCAGGACCGTGACGCCACCGAGCAGCGAAGGATCAAACCGAGAGGTCACCGGCGCGCGATCGTTCACGACCAGCGCATCGGGCGGCGTCGGGCCGTGCGCGGTGTCCTCGACGCAATAGACCACAGGGCCGCGCTCGAAGGCGACGCGTCCGCGCGTTGCCTCGATGTGGGCGTTTCCAAGGACCCGCCTCACGGGCATCGGAAGGTCGAGTTCGACCACGTCGCCCGCCTTCCAGATGCGCGACAACACCGCATAACCATGATCGAGCGGCGCATCGACCGGCGAGCCGTTCACCAAAATCGTCCACCGCTGCGTGGCGCCGGGATTTTCGAAGGTGTAGAGATCCGACGGCACGGGCTCGCCCCGGGCCCAGCCGGGCACGCGCAGGCGCAGCGCGAATTCGGCCGGTTTCGCGGGATCCACGGTCAGGCGCACCCGCCCCTTCCAGGGATATTGCGTGTCCTGCGTGAGCGTCACGGCGCCGGCAGGCAGCTTAACCGAAGCCGTGTCCGGCGAATAGAGGTTCACATAAAGGTCGTCTCCCTTCACTGCGTAGAAATAGCCGCCGAGCGAGGCGAGCAGGCGCATCAGGTTCGGCGGGCAGCAGGCGCAGCCGAACCAGGGGGCGCGGCCCGCACAGCCGTAGTTGTTTTTCGAATGCCCATCGTACACCAGCGGATTCGGATAGAAGAACCGGTTGCCCGAGAGCGAGACGCCGCTGATGAAGCCGTTGTAGGCCGTGCGCTCGACGACGTCCATATACCGGGCGTCTCCCGAGCGCAGGAACATGCGGTGGTTCCACATCATGAGCGCCACCGCGGCGCAGGTCTCGTTGTAGGCGTCGTTCGGAAGCTGGTAGTCGGCCCCGTAGGCCTCCCCGTCCCTGAGCGCGCCGACCCCGCCGGTGAGATAAAGTTTCTTCGACACGACGTTCCGCCAGATCAGGTCGATGGCGTGCTGGTAGCGCTGGTCGCCGGTGAGGGCGGCGACGTCCGCCATTCCTGAATACAGGTAGTTGGCACGCACGGCGTGGCCGACCGCCTCGGTCTGGTCGACCACCAGCGCCTGCTGCTGGCTGTAGGCCGGGCCGCCCGGGCCGCGCGCGTCGAGGAAGATCTTCGCCAGCTTGAGCCAGCGTTCGTCGCCGGTGACTCGATACAATTTCACCAGACCCATCTCCACGATCTCATGGCCGGGAGCCACGCGCAGGCGGCCGTCGCCGAAGGTCCGCCACAGCAGGTTCGCGTTCTTCAGGCACACGTCGAGCAGCGTGCGCTTTCCCGTCGCCAGGTAGTGCGCGACCCCCGCCTCGTACAGATGGCCGGCATCGTAGAGTTCGTGGCTGAGCTTGGGCTCGTTTTCCCAGCGCCTCTGTCCGACCCAGGGCTGAGCGGGGGAGTCGGGATGCATCGTCCTAAACGTGTACAGGTAGCCGTCCGGCTCCTGCGCCGCCGCGATCCGGGCGATCCAGCCGTCCACGCGCTTCGAAAGCGCCGGATCGGGATGCATGCTGAGGACATACGAGGCCGCCTCAATCACCTTGTACGCATCCGTGTCGTCGAACGGAAAGATCGTCGCAGGTTTATTCTGGAAATGAACGTCTCCCGCCGCGCGCCGGCGCAGGGTCTCGGCGGCCAGGTCGAAATTCTTGAGCCGGTCCGACGCCTCGCACTGGTCCATCGCGTACGGCAGCGTCACCTCCCGGTTCACCTCCTGGCGCACGCCCCAGAAGCCGCCCGTCAGGCGGACGTCGGTGAAGGGCACGGGGCGGACCGGGTAGTCCGTGGCGGCGGACGCGGAAAAGGAGAAACCAGAAAGGGCTGCGAGCAGGTACAGAGCGAGGGGTGGGCGCATGCCGCACTCTCAAGTCCACCCGCGCCGAGCGTCGAGCGCCCCGCAAGGTGACAGTCATACCGTCCCCCGGATCGGTCCGTTTGCGTTTCCGGCCGCGCATCCCATCTTCTCCGACCAAGTCCTCCCCGCCAACGCGATGCCTCCCAAAACCACCGTCCGCCAGCCCTCGTTCCACTCGCGCTCCGACGCGCTCGACACGACTTATGTCGTTTATGCCGAGGCGCCCGATGCGGAGGCCGAGCCGGGCCCCTGGCCGCTGCTCGTGTTCATGGACGGCGACTACGCGGTCGACGCCGCCCTCTGGGCGTATCGCAGCCTGCGCGAGGACGGCGCGATCCCGCCCTGCCTCGTCGCCGCTGTCGGCTACGGGCACTCGTTTGGAAGCCCCGCCAACCGGCGCGGGCGCGACTACACGCCGACCGCCTCGCCCGAGGAACCCGGCAGCGGCGGCGCCGACCGTTTCCTGGAACACCTGACCGGTCCGCTCTGGACCGACCTCTCCAACCGGTATCCACTGCGAACCGACATCCGGCTCGTCGCCGGGCACTCGCTCGGGGCGCTCGTGGGCCTGCACGGTCTGTTCCGGGGCGACCGCCCCTTCTTCAACCGCGTGCTGGCGGGAGCGCCGTCGATCTGGTGGGACAACCGCAGCCTGCTGCGGATCGCGTCGGCCCACCGCGAGCGCACACCGACCTTGGACGCGCGGCTGTTCCTCGGCATTGGCGTGATGGATACGGAATCCATGCTCGGCGACCTGGCGCTGTTCGAGCGGCAACTCGAGGAGCGTCCCTACGAAAAGCTGGTGGTCAACTCACGCCGCATCCCGGATCGCGACCACTACAACGCCGCCCCAGACCTTTTCCGGGCGGGTCTCGAGGCCTTGCTTTCCGGAACCGCCTGAGGCGAAGCCCGCGCGGGCCCCCTTTCACATGCGCCCGTGGCGCACCATGGAGATCAACAGGGTCGCCGCCATTAGCGCGGCGAACACATAACCCGCCAGGCCAATCACCGGGATTCCATGCCATTTCGGCGCGATGCCTGAGTGGATGACGAGGGCGGAGGCGACGATCATCGCGGCTAGCACCACCGCGAACGCCAGGCGGTTGGTCGTGCGCTCGAGGGTCTCATTGAGGGGCCGCAGTCCCTCGACGCGAAAATTGACCGCCGCACGCCCGTCGCGCAATTGAGCCGCGACGCGCCGGATGTCCATCGGCAGCGCCCGCAGCGCCTCCACCGTTTCCCCGCCAAACTGAAGCAGCTCGCGCATGATGCGGCCTGGCTGAGCACGCTTTCCGTAAATCTCGCGAACAAACGGTCCGGCCTGTTCCAGGAAGTCGTAGTCCGGGTCGAGCGCCCCGACGAGGCCCTCCACCTGTCCCAGCACCTTGATCACGAGAAACACCTCCGGTGGAAGCGTCAGCGAGTGGCGTGCGGTGATGCGCAGGAGCTGCTGGAGCAGGCGCGGGAAGACGAGGTCCTTCATCGGCCCGGTGAAGTGGCGCTGAATGAACTCCGCGATGTCCGCCTCGAGCCCCGGCTTCGGCGGCTCAAGTTCCGCGCCGGCGAGGTGCACCAGCGCTGCCGTTGCCTCGCGTTCGTCCTTCCTTGCGACGGCGACCAGCAGCGCCGCAAGTTTGTCGCGCACGGATCTCTCGAGAAATCCGGTCATGCCAAAGTCCAGGAAGCAGATCACGTTGTCAGGCAACACATGGATGTTTCCAGGATGCGGATCGCCGTGAAAAAAGCCGTGCACGAAGATCTGCCGGAACGTGAGGTTGCCCAGGCGCCTCGCGATCTCCCTGCGGTCCAGTCCTGCGGCGTCGAGGGCTTCGAGCTGCGAAGCGGACACGCCGTCGACGCACTCCATCGTGAGCATGCGGCGTGTCGAGAGCGCGCGCAGCACCCGCGGCACGCACACCGTCGCTTCGCCCTCGAACTGCCGGGCAAACCGCTCCATCGCCGCCGCCTCAGCCGAAAAATCGAGCTCCTGCTCCATCCGGCGCGCGAACTCCGCGACGATCGCCGAGGGCTGGTGCGGCTGCCAGGTCTCGAGGTTGCGCTCCAGGAGCTCCGCGATACGCATCATGATCTCGAGATCCACGTGCACGATCCGCTCGATGTCGGGCCGTTGAACCTTGATGACGACCTCGCCCTCCTCCCGCGATATCGCACGGTGGACCTGCGCAATGGAGGCCGACCCAAGCGGCTTCGGGTCGATGCGCGAGAAAACCCGGTCCGGAGGCTGGTGGAGCTCCGCGGTGATCAAGGCCTCGACCTCCCTGAAATCCACCGGTGGCACCTGGTCGTGCAGTTTCACCAACTCGTCGGTGTAGTCGCGCGGCAGCAGCCGCGTGCGCCCGGCGAGCAGCTGTCCGAGCTTCACAAACGCCGGCCCCAACTCCTCAAAGGCACGCCGCAACCGCTCGGGCCGCGACAGCGCCCCGATCTCCGATGCGCCCCGGCGAAGCGGGTGCGACCGGAGCCAGATCCACAGACGGGACAGCGGCAGGTGCTGTGCCAGATCGACGTATCCATATTTCAGGAACACGCCGACAATCGTGCGGTAGCGCTGCGCGTGCTCGACCGCCCGGGTGAACCTCCGGAATCGGGCGAACAGCATCAACGGGAGCGGGGCTTCGCCGGCGTCGTTCCGAACCGCTTGATCGCACGCTTCGCGGCCTTGTCCAGGTCGTTCCACGCCGACTCGACACCACCCTTCAGGTCCTTGAAGGCGCCGTCGCCCGCGTTGCGCAGCTTGGAGAGCCGCGACTTAAGTTCGGCGAGTTTTTCGTCGGTGTCGGCCAGCTCCTCGTGGGCCGCGATCTTCGCGTCGGCCGCCAGGCGCTTGGCCCGGGCCCGGATCACCGTGAGCCGGGCGTTCAATTCCTCGATCTGGGCTTCGTACTTTTGCCGGTAGGCGTCACGCAACAGGGTCATGGTCAATCCTCCATCGTTGGTCTGTGGTTTCCGCGGCCGCGGAGCCGGATTTCCTTGCCGCAGCCACGACTATAGAACCGGACCCGCCGAGACGTCACGGTCTTTTCACATCCCTTCGTCCGGCCGGCGCATTCGGGTTTCGATGGGTGACAATATGCCGTCACCGATACACCGTCTGCGTCCAGACATGGCACTCCGCACCTTCCTCGTCGCAACCCTCTCCCTGACCCTCGGCCTCGTGCTCGGAGGCTGCGCCAAGCGGGAGACCGCCGCCCAGCGCGGCATCAAGACCCAGACCCTCCTCGTCGGAAACGGCGCCGAGCCGCAGGACCTCGACCCGCAGGTCGTCACCGCGTTCACCGACATGAACATCATGGTCTCCCTGTTCGAGGGCCTGACCCTGCTCGACGAACGCACGTCGAAACCGCTGCCCGGCGTCGCGGAGAGCTGGAGCTGCTCGCCCGACGGCCTCACCTGGACCTTCCACCTGCGCCCCGACGCCCGCTGGTCCGACGGCACCCCGCTCACCGCGGAGGACTTCGTGTGGTCGTTTCGACGGATCCTCTCGCCGAAGCTTGCCTCCGAATATTCCTACATGCTGTGGCCACTCGAGAACGCACGGGCGCTGAACGAGGGGCGGATGACGGACTTCTCGAAGCTCGGCGCGCGCGCAATCGACGCCCACACCCTCGAACTTCACCTGGCCGCGCCCTGCCCGTGGATGCTCACGCTCGTCTCGAACCAACCCTGGTTTCCCGTGCCCCGGCACGCGATCGAACGCTGGGGGGCCTGGGACCAGCGCGGCACGGCCTGGACCCGACCTGGCCACCTCGTATCCAACGGGCCCTTCCGCCTGGTGCAGTGGAACCCCGGAGTACAGATCACCGTCGAGCGCAACCCCTACTACTGGGACGCCGCGCACACGCACCTCAGGCGGATCGTGTTCTATCCGTTCGAGAACATGAACAGCGAGGAGAACGCCTTACGCACCGGCCAGCGCCACCTCATCTACGAGCTGAGCCCCGACCGCATCGCAACCTACCGCAAGACCGCCCCGGACGAACTGCGCATCGATCCGCTCTACGAGACCTTCTTCCTGCGCCTCAACGTGAAGCGCCCGCCCCTCAACGACCCGCGGGTCCGCCGCGCGCTCGCCATGGCGATCGACCGCGACGCCATCTGCCGGACCGTGCTCCAGCAGAGCCGGATCCCGGCCCACTCGATGACGCCCCCCGGGGCCGACGGCTATGTATCGAAGGCGGGGATACCCGACGCCCCGGCCGAGGCCCGGCGCCTGCTCGCCGAGGCCGGCTTCCCGGGCGGAAAGGGTTTCCCGCAGCTCGAGATCCAGTTCAAGAGCGACGACATCCACCGCGCTACCGTCGAGGCGATCCAGCAGATGTGGCGCAAACAGCTCGGGATCGAGACGGTGCTGACCCCGCTCGAACAGCCCACCTGGCTGGACAACCAGCGTACGCTCTCGTACCAGATCACCACTTCGCGCTGGATCGGCGATTACCTCGATCCCAACACCTTCCTCGACCTGTGGATGGGCGACAACACGAAGAATGAGACCGGCTGGCGCGACGCTGCCTACGACACGCTCATCCGCCAGGCGGCACGCACCCTCGACACCGACCAGCGGCACGCCCTCCAGCAAAAGGCGGAGGCGCTTCTCCTCACGCAGTGCCCCGTCGTTCCCGTCTTCTACGGCGCGCGCGTCTACCTCATCAGCCCGGCCGTCCACCACTGGCCGCCCGCTCTCCTCGGCCTTCACCGCTTCCAGCGCGTCGTGCTTGGAGGCCCGGCCACCGCGCCCTGAGCGGTCGGAGAGTACCGGGTAGCGCAGTTGGATAAGAACCCCAGTCGCATCTGCCGGTACCTTGGTGAAGGTAGATGCTCCTGAGGTTCAATGACTGGCGGCTATCGGATTCCGCTAGCAAAGCGGAGGCCCCGCTCGACAGGCTCAGGGCCTT
>JAJXYI010000030.1 GCA_021780625.1 bacterium
TCAGGTGCCCGCCGACCTCGTCGGCCTCACCACGCTCGAGTCGGTCGAAGATCTCGAAAAGAAGCGAACCTCGCCGGCCAACATCGCAGTGCTGAAGAAACTCGCCGAAGCCGGCGCTCTCTTCGCTAAGCAGCGCTACTCCCATAGCTATCCTCATTGCTGGCGCTCCAAGACGCCGATTATCTTCCGCGCCGTCGACCAGTGGTTCGTGTCCCTCGACCGCCACGGCATCCGCGACGAGGCCCTCCGTGCCATCAGCGCCGTGAAGTGGGTCCCGGCCTGGGGCGAAAACCGCATCCGCGGCGCGGTCGAGTCCCGCCCCGATTGGTGCATCAGCCGCCAGCGCTCCTGGGGGGTTCCAATACCCGCTTTCTACGATACCAAGAAAAACGCCTACCTCGACGCAGGTGTCATCCGCGCCGTCGCCGACAAGGTCGAACAGCGCGGCAGCAATGTCTGGTTCGAACTCGCCCCCGCCTCTCTCCTCGAAGGCGTCGATCTCCCGCCCGCCTGGCCCTCGCCGACCGAACTCACCAGCGGCCGCGACACCCTCGACGTCTGGATCGATTCCGGCTCCACGCACATGGCCACGCTCCGCCGCGGCCAGGGCGGCACCCAGTGGCCCGCCGACCTCTATCTCGAAGGCAGCGACCAACACCGCGGCTGGTTCCAGTCGTCCCTGTGGTGCGGCGTCATCGCTGCCGGAGGCGCCCCCTATAAGACGGTCCTCACCCACGGCTTCATCGTCGGCGAGGACGGAAAAAAGATTTCCAAAAGCGGCCAGTACGAGAAGCCCCCCACCTCCGACAACTACGTCGCCCAATACGGAGCCGACGTCATCCGCCTCTGGATCGCCTCCCAGGATTTCACCGAGGACATCACCGTCTCCGACAAGATCCTCACGAACGCGAGCGAGGCCTATCGCCTTTTCCGAAACACCTTCCGCTTCCAGCTCGCCAATCTCTTCGATTTCGATCCGGCCCGCGACTCCGTCCCCTGCGAGAAGATGGATCTGGTCGACCGCTGGGTGCTCCACGAGACCGCCGCCCTGCTCCGGCAGTGCACCGAGGCGTATGAAGCATACGAATACCACCGCGTCCAGCAGCTCTGTAACCAATTCTGCGCCGCCACCCTCTCGGCCGTCTACCACGATCTTCTGAAGGACCGGCTCTACACTTTCGCGGCGTCCTCGCCGCAACGCCGCTCCTCCCAGACCGCCATTCACGCCATCTTCTCCGTTCTCAGCCGGATCCTCGCCCCCATCCTCGCATTCACCTGCGACGAGGCGTGGTCATTTGGCACCACCAAGTCCGAATTCTCAGGCGCGTCCGTCCACCTCGAGGATTGGCCCAGCGCCCTCGCCGCGTGGACATCGTCCGAAGTCGAGGCACAGATGCAGGCCCTCCTGCGCGTTCGAACCCAAGTCAACGAGGCCCTCGAACCCCGCCGCCAGTCCGGCGCCATCGGGAAGTCCCTCGACGCCGCCATCGTCATCAGCGGCGCCCCCGACGACCAGGTCTTCCGCGTGCTCTCCTCCAATCACGATCTGCTGCCTGAGATTTTCATCGTTTCCGATGTCGAACTCGTGCCCGCCTCCGGAAGCATCCAGATCGACGTGAAGTCGTGCGAAGAACTCTCCCGTGTCCGTTGTCCCCGCTGCTGGCGCTGGGTACCCTCGCTGACGTCCTCCCCCAGAGGCGACGTCTGCCCCCGCTGCGCCGAAGCCCTGCACTAATTCCCTCCCCAAAATTCCCTATGGCTAAGAAGAAACCTGCCCCCGCCAAGCACTCCTCCTCTCACAAGAAGCAGGAGCATCCCTCCACTGGTAAAAAGACCAAAGCCATCGTGCCCACTCGCAAACCATCCGCCTCCTCCGGCCCGGCAAAGTCCGAACACAAGGCCGCTCCCGCTTCTGCCAAGCTCTCGGCGCGTGAAACCCTGCGCAGCAGGGTCCTCGCCCGCGCCAAGGTGAGCAAACCACTCGCCTTCAGTCTCGAAGAGGCTCGCGAAATCGCCAAGACCTCCGTCCCCAAACCCGAACACCCCGGCGATCAAAAGGCGTCTGCCAAGGCCGCCGCCAACGGCAAGAAGGATGTCGCCACCGATCTGAAGGCCGCCCAGCCCAATCATATCAAGGCCGCGTCCCTCGCCGACATCCTCGGTTTCAACCCGCGCAAAAAACTCAACCCGACCGTCGAGAACGACGAGGACATCCCCGAGCGCTTCCGCCGTTACTACAAGCTCCTCATCGAGCTTCGCGACCACCTCACCGGTCAGCTCGATCAGCATACCGAGGAGACTCTCAAGCGCTCCGCCAAGGACGACGCAGGCGATCTCTCCAGCTATGGCCAACATATGGCCGACGCCGGTACCGACACCTTCGACCGCGATTTCGCCCTCAGCGTCGTCTCCAACGAGCAGGAGGCCCTCTCCGAAATCGACGCCGCCATCCAGCGCATCAAGGTCGGCACCTACGGCATCTGCGAGGTCACCGGCAAGCCCATCGCCAAGGAGCGCCTGCTCGCAGTCCCCTTCACCCGCTGCTCCGCCGAGGCCCAAAAGGCGATCGAGAAGAACCGCTACCGCTCTCGCCAGCAAGCCGGTCTCTTCGGCGAACTCGGCGAGGAAGGCTCGAAGATTGCCGATGACGATTCTGGCGAGGACTGAGCGCCCGCGCCCCGTGTCGCCCGATTCGTACAAATCCATCGTTACCGTCGAGCCGCCTCCTCCGCTCCTCAAGCGGATCGCCTCGTACCGTAGTCTCATCATCTGTCTGGTCGCCGTCCTCGTGCTCGATCAGGGATCCAAGGCATGGATCCGTCACCACCTGCCTTTCCCCACCTACGGGGGACCCAATACGATCCAGGTGATTCCCGGCTTCTTCGACATCGTGCACGTCGGCAACACCGGCGCCGCATGGAGCATGCTCTCCGGCCACTCCGGATTGCTCGCCGCCGTCGCCGCGCTCACCCTCGCCGCCATCTACACCTGGCGCAAGGCGCTCTCCCTCAAAACACCGCTCGTTCAGGTCAGCTTCGGACTGATGTGCGGTGGCATCGCTGGAAATCTGATCGATCGCGTCCTGTTCGGTTATGTCGTCGATTTTCTCGATTTCCACTTCGGCACGTTCATCTACCCGACCTTCAATTTCGCCGACTCCGGCATCTGCATCGGCGTCGCACTCTATCTCTGGCACTCGCTCAAGCCGGAGTTGACGGGGCACCGCTAGATCCCTTCTTGCCCGCATACGTCTCCGCGTCCTTCAAAGGCAGGAGCACGATGAACGTCGAGCCTTTCCCCACTTGGCTCGCAACGGTGATCCGCCCCCCCATCGCCTGCGCTATCCGCTGGGAAATGGCGAGCCCGAGCCCGGCCCCGCCAAATCGGCGGTTCATGCCCGTGTCCACCTGGCTGAACGGCCTGAATAGCCGCGCCTGATGTTCCTTCGCGATGCCCACTCCCGTGTCGGTCACCGCAATCTGCAGGCGGCGCTCGCCGCTCTCCGGATCCTCGCCCACCACAGCCTCGACGACCACCCCTCCTTCCCGGGTGAACTTCACCGCGTTTTCAAGCAGGTTGCCCAATATCTGCCCCACCCGATCGCGGTCCAGCCAAAGGATGCGCGGCACCCCCGCATCCACGTCTTCGCGGTAGGTCAAATGTTTCTTGCCCAGTTCCTGCGACACCGTCCTTCCCGCCTCCGCGATCATTTCCCGCACCTTCACAGGGCGCTCATCCAGCGATAGCCCCTCGGTCGAAATCATCGCATAGTGCAGTATCTCGTCGATCTGTTTCAGGATCGCCCGACCGCTGCTTTCGATGATTCTTACGTAGTCGAGCTGCTCCGCGTTCACCTGCGTCTCCCTCAGAAGCCCCGCAAAGCCGATCACCCCGTTCATCGGCGTCCGCAGTTCGTGACTCATCATCGCGAGGAAATTCATCTTCGCCGTGTCCGCCACTTCCGCCAACTCGCGGGCCTCGTTCAGCGTCCGCACCATGCCTCCTGTCTTCCGGGCAAGCTGGCCCACCTCGTCGCTCCCTTGAAAATGCACCAGCGCATCGATCGCCTCATCGTCGTCCAAGCGCCCCACCAGATCGATCAGCCGTTCAATCCGCCGCACGTAGACGCGCTCCACAACGATCCAGATCACCAGACTCAGCACCAGGGTCGAAATGAGCATCACCGCTATCGTCAGTCGCATGCTCGTGATCTGCACCAGCCGCACCAGCCGTTCGCTGCGCACTTCAATGCCTCCCACAATCCGCCCGAGATCGTCGCGCAACGCCACCCGCGTCACCATCGTCGAATCGCCGTCCGGAGCAACCAGACACCCGGAATCCACCTGTCGCTCGCCCGGGAGCTTCTTCGCCATCTGCTCCGCATCAATGAATCCGCCCCTCACCGGACCCAGGTCCGTGAACTCGCTGACCGGCGGTCGCCGTAGGCGCTCGCATACGATCAGCATGCCCGACGGTTTCCCGTCCCGCGCCGTTCCATACGGCGCCTTCGCGTACAGGATCATGCCCATTTGCGTCGAAAGGGCCCCCGACCCAGGAGAGTTTCCAGTCACCACTCCGGGACCCAGCACCGGACGAAGCATTTCGCTCGGAAGGTCGATCCCTTTTTTCGGATGCCACACCTTGATCGCCTGCCCGGTCTCGTCGAACACCGCCACCAAGGCAGGCCGGAGCACGCCCATCTCCTCCCAACCATCGTCGCCCGGCGCCGCGGAACGCAAATCCCATTCGGTCGGTGCCGCAAAGGTCGGTCGCTCGGCAAGCGTGTCGGCCAGCGAACTCAATGCCCGCTCCCTCCGCACGATTCGGGCCGAAATCTCATTCCCTATCCTCGCATAATACGCGAACTCCGCGCTCTCTAT
>JAJXYI010000053.1 GCA_021780625.1 bacterium
GAACCGGAAATACGACAGGACGACGAGCACGAGACAGAGCGCGCCGCAGCCGACGCCGATCGCATTGCGACGGATGAAGGCGAGGAATATGGGGCGTGAGGCAGCCATGGCGGAGGGAGGGCGCGCGGTCACTTTTTCGGCACCTTCAGCTTCAGAAAGAGCTCGAAATTGAGCCGCCCGTCCTGGGGATTCTTGTTCAAGTTCGTGAGGTCCACGTTCCCGAACTCGGTGGCCAGGGCCCTGTCGGCGTGAAGCTGGTCGACGTACGCCGACGCGATTCCGCTTGCGAGCTCGGGCGCGCCACGGACGACGCCACGGAGGATCATGCCGGAGTCTCTCATCTCGACATAGGTGAGCGCGATGTTCTTGGGCAGCGTCTGTGCGATGTGGATCACCACAGGCGACAGCGTCGGGCGCGAGTGCAGATAGGCCGACACGACATCGACCTTCTTCTGCTCCTGCTGAAACTCCCGGAACAGACGCACCCCGTGCTCGCTGAGGACGCGGTTGCGCGCGATATCCTGGTCGGCCAGCGCGATCTGATTGCGGATTGTGTGAATCGAATATTCCCGGAAGACGACATACGCCAGCAGGGCGACCGCGACGGAAATCGCGAGCGCGTTGACGAAGAAGACCGTGCGGACGGCCTTGATGTCGGGGAGCCGCTCGTAGTTGCGGAAATTGGGATGCCACCGCGGAGACTCCGTGGCGCGGTCCGAGGAGGCCTTCAGTTTAAAGCGCGGCGCCATTGGGAAGGTTCTGGTGACTCACCATGAGGGAGAGCAGGCCCAGCCAGCGCGAGTCGTGACCGGCGGCGAGAGCTCGCTCCGAGAGCGTGATTTCGTGGGCGGAGAGCCACGTGGAAATGTCGAGCTTGAGCGTCGGCACGCCCAGCGAGGCGCCGATGACTGTCTCGATCCAGGACAGCTGGGCCGGCAGTGACGTGCAGAGCAGCTGGCCGATCGACTGACCGGTCTGCACCTCGTAGAATCCGATAGAGGATTGCAATTCGCGCAGCAGACGCTGGACGAGTTCGGGGCCCATGCTGGTGAAATCGAAGGTGTTCGAATAAAAGAGTTTTCTCGCGGACTCCTCGTCCTTGAGGCTCAACTTCTTGTGAACAACCGGGAGCATCGACTCGGTGCCGTAAGGAATCGGCCTGGAGGCATCGACCCCCGTGGCGGAGACGATGAACGAGTGCGTGGCCTCGGCGCCAATCTCGAGCACAAGCGTGGGAGACTTTGACCCCGTGCGGGCGAGCGCATCGACGATGCCACCGAGCATGCCCACGGTTCCGAGCTCCAGACGTGTCGGATAGATGCCGGATTTGAGAAGCGCGTCCTGATCAGCGATCACGTCCTCGCTGGGCATGCCGCAGAACAGGATCTCCTTGGGCAGGGCCTGAGTCAGGTCGCACTGGGCACCTGTTTCGGCATCCAGCAGCGCGATGATGTGCTTCTCCGGTTCGATCCGAAACTGCTGTGCGCAGAATTCGTTGAGATAGGACGGCTCCTTGGCGCGCTTTGGCTCGATCGTACCGCGACGGACGAGACGCCTCGAAGGATAGACCGCACAGTCGGCATGGAGATAGCCGCTCGGGTGGGCTTTGGGCTGAAGTTCAGAGAGGACTCCCTTCAACGCATCGGGATCGTTGAGCCGCACCTCCTTCAACTCCTCGACCACCAACGGCGAGGCACCCGAGGAGGTTCTCGCCAACATCCAGCCGTGGTCGTTCTTTTCGACGAAGAAACCTTTGTTCTTGGGGGAAAACAGCATTCGGGATCGCCGCGCCGAACACCCGAACCACGAGCGCGGGATAGAAAGACCCGGCAGCCAAGCGGTCAGCGATCACAGTCCGGTTTGCGGTGGCGACCTGCAGGATGTCTCAACTCACTCGGGCCTTACAAGAGCAAAGCCGGCCGGCGCCCGTCGCCTTGACTGCCTCTCGCGCGCCCAAGGGTAATGATTTAATATATTGTTATTCAATATATAAAGAAACATTTCCTACCCACGCGCGACAATTTGGAAAAAACCCATGAAAATGGCGCCCCCCCCTGTGCAGGCGGGCCCGAGTATGAGACAATGCGCTAAATCGTGATCGCGGCAGGCGCAGGCAAACGCCCGCCGTGTTCACCACGGCCTTGGGCCCGACCAGCAGGACCCGGAGGTCGGATATGACGCGCACACACCAGTCCAGCCAGTTCACCCACAACATCCGGGCCATGACCCTGGTGGAGGTGGTGGTTGCGATCTTCGTGATGGTGATGCTGACGCTCGGAATGCTCGCGGTGATGATGCAGTCCCGACGCCTCACGGAGGGCAGCATCTACCAACAGACGGCGACGACGATTGCCGAGGGGTATCTCGAACAGATGCGCAACATGGACCTGGCGTCGTTGTGCAACTACGACTCCAACGGAAACGCCCAGCTGTCGGCCTCGTACACGATTCCGACCCTCTACCCACAGCCGGACACCTCGGCGGAAGCCATTTCGGATCCGATCGCGACGACCGTCGGGACGCCGCCCTCGCCCACGTCGGTCACTCCCGGGACCACACCCACCGGGGTGGTGGACAACCTCAAGTCCTTCGACATGACGAAGGGCTATGGAGCCACCAACGTCAGCTCCGCCGACACCACGAACACGAGCGGGGGCGTGACGGTGAACGCCGTGACCGCGACGAGCACCTGGCCGGCGCTGTGGCCCGGCGCCAACAATTATCCCAGTGCGTCGACGGGCACCTCATCCTCGACCTCGACGAATCCCACGCCCACGACCACGACACCAGGCGTCAACGATCTCCACATGGACCTCTGGGTCTGGGTCACGGACCTCTCGGGCACGAGCGCCACCGCCACGAAGGTTTACGGGATCACCCTGTTCTACTCCTGGCAATACCGGGACGGCAACCGGGTGCGCTACGCGATGAACAGCCTGCGGACCATCCGCTCGAACGTGCCCACCTATTGATCATGAAGTCGACACGCGGATTCACGCTGGTGGAAATCATGGTCGCCTCGGCGCTGCTCCTCATCGCGATGACGGGCATCCTGTACGTGTACGCCCAGGCAATGAACACGTACGCGTACGAACAGGGGCGGCTGATCGTCAACCAGGACATCCGCAAACTGACCCAGCAGATGACGAGCGATGCGGTGTTCTCGAGCTACTTCAGGCTCTACACGAGCTTCCAGGACCGCTCGGACAACGGCTCCTACAACGGTTCGGTCGACGCGCCGGTGACCGATGGCGGATCGGGGGATTTCGTCGTGTTCTTCACCGAAACCACCGACTCGAGCGGCAAGCCGGCGATCAGCCAGCTGGTCGCCTATTACCGGGACGCGCCGGCGCCCTCGACGGTGGGCGGCGTGCTTGTGTCGACTCCCGGCCCGGTGCGACGGGTTGCAGTGACGATCTCCCCGGCGATCGATCCGACCTCCACGACGATCCTGAGCATCCTCAACACCTACCTGCCCGTCGCAAACCAGTCGACGAATCCGATGGTGGTGCAGCTCGCGCAGGGCCTGGCGAACGGCAGCCTGTTCTACAATTTCTACAACCGCAGCGTCATGGTGCGCGGGCAGATCCAGGAGAACGGGAGCCTGTATCAACGCGCCGCGAGCACCTACAATTTCACCCTCTCCCCTCGCGGGTGACTCCCATGTCCGCTCCAATGAATTCCAACCGCGGATCGGCTCTCGTCACGGTCATCATCCTCGCCGGGGTGATGATCATCCTCGCAGGGGCCGCGCTGAACTGGTCGCTGACCGAGCGGCGGCTCAACAATCGCAGCGCCTACTGGCTGGAGGCGCGCTCCGCGGCGGAGGCACTCGCGGAGTACGGCTTTGCGCAGGTGCGCGACCAGTTCGACGCGCAGGCGACTCCGCCGACCTTCAAGCCCGGTTCGGGCAACGAGCTGGCGCTTCCCCCGACGACCTTCTTCTCGGGCAGCCGCGTCGACACCAACACCTACTCCTCCACCCATCTGCACGGCCTGGAGCTTATCGGAGGCCCCGCGAACACCGTGCCCACCACGTCGATGTTCTACATCGATCCGTCCGACCCGGCGAACGAGTACGACCCGATGAAGGGACTGTGGATCGTGCGGCGCGACATCACCGTGCTCGCGAAAGCGACCGTGATGCCGCCGACTGGCCAGGGTCCGCCCATCACCGCATGCGTGTCCGAGACGATCTCCGTGCGCGGCGCCCCGTTGTTCGCCCATGCAATCTACTACGCCAAGGATGATCTCGAAATCTTCCCCGGACCGCAGATGGATGTGTACGGTCCGGTCCACGTGAACGGAAACATCTTCGTCAGCGGCCAGAGCAGCTCAGCGGGGTTGACGTTTCACGGTCCGGTCTCGGCGACCGGCGGCATCTTTCACGCGTGGTCCAACACCAACGGTGCCTCGCACGGAGCCGGAAACGAGACGCTCGGACAGAATCCCGTGAAGTTCCTTTCGGCCGACGGAACCAAGGAGATCAACCTCAACCTCACCGGCACCTCATCCGGGTGGATGGACAGCACCACGGGCCTGGACAACGGAGTGAGTGGACTCTCCAACCTCCAGTCGCTCATCACGCAAGCGGTCACGACGAGCTTCCGCCAGACTGCGGTCCAGAAATGGGGCGGCAACCTGCAGACCGGGGCGATGGGCGTGCAGACCTACAATCCGATCGCGTTCAATGAGGTGATCGGCACGGACTCCTCCGGCAACCCCGTCACGGCCGATCCCCACACCTTGATCGAGCCGCCCGCCCCGCCCTCGAGCTCGGATCCCTATTACTCGGCCAAGGAGCAGATCGAACAGCAGAAGTATTCCACGCAGGCGCAGCTCTATGTGAAGGTCACGCTCTCCAGCCCCGCCGCGGGCA
>JAJXYI010000420.1 GCA_021780625.1 bacterium
GGCATAGTCTGTGCGTGTACAACGAAGCCCGGTGCGCGGGAGGCGGAGGGAAAACGCTGAAAAGCTGGAATTTGAAATTTGAACACGACGCAGGATGGGACGGAGGTTTCGAAATCCGAAACCTCCGGGCGCGAGCCGAGGCTCGCGGCCAAAAGCGGAACCGAGGTTCCGCACTCCAAAACGGATGGGGCGAGCGACACTCGGCGCCCGTGATTTCCTGGTTCGACGTGGAGTGCGGAATCATGATTCCGCCCTGCACGGGAGGCTCCGCCTCCCGGCCCGTTCTGCAGCCGCCGGACGAGACCGAGGTTTCGGATTCCAAAACCTCCGGGCGCGAGCCGAGGCTCGCGGCCAAAAGCGGAACCGAGGTTCCGCACTCCAAAAAGATCGACCACCGACCAGCGGGGATCGCAATTCACCGCCGCAATCGGGCGCGGGTTTGGATGGATTCCCCGCGCGGGCCGGGCCACACTGCGGCTCCCCATGAATCCCCCCTATTCCCTCGGAATCATCGGCGCAGGCATGTACGGCAAGGTGCTCATGCGCGCGTTCCAAACCGACCCGCGCGCCCGGTTGACCTGGGTCTGCAGCGCGTCGCAGGCGACGACCCAGGAGGCCGCGAGGGTCTTCAATGTGCCCCATGCGACGCTCGATTACCACGAAATCCTGGCCGATCCGACCGTGGACGCGGTCGTGATCGCCACCCCACCCTACCTCCATGCGCGCATCCTCGAAGACGCGCTGGCCGCGCGGAAACACGTGCTGGTCGAAAAGCCGCTCGCGGCGATGCCCGACGACACGCGCCGCATGGTCGCGGCCGTCGCCTCCGCCCCGAATCTCGTGGTCCTGGAGGCCTCATGCCGCCACACACGGCTGCAGCCGAAGTTCGCATTCATCCGCGACCTCATCCGAAGTGGGAAACTGGGTACGGTGTATCACATTCACCACAACCACCTCGTACGGACGACCTTCATCGAATGGAACCGGAACGGCGCGTGGGCGATGGACAAGAAGCTCGCCGGCGGCGGGCCCTTCATCGACTGGGGCGTCTACGACCTGTCGTTCCACCTCGGGTTGCTTGACGACGTCCCGAAGCTTCGCAGCCTGCGCAGCTTCACCACGAACGGACTGCGCGACATGAGCCGGTTGACCCCATTCAGCGACATCGAGCAGCACGGGGCGGCCTGGATGGAGTTCGACACGGGGCTCACCTACTATTACGAGCGCGGGGCGGGAGTCCACGGGGAGACGGCCTGCGAGACGCGCCTGTACGGCACCAAGGGCGGACTCCGCTTCGAGTACCCCAGCTGGAACTCACACACCGTCGAGTTCTTCCATGACGACGGCGAGCCGCGCCGGGAACTGCTCGAGGTCGACGTCACGGGCGCGCCCGACGACAACGTCGCGCTCGCCCAACATTTCCTCGACTGCCTGGACCGGAAGGTGGAGCCGATGATGACGGTCGCGCGCGCGGCCCGTCACCTGGACATCCTGTTCAGAATCCTGGCCCCCGAGAATTTTCACGCTCCGGGGGCGTGAACGCAGGCCACGCGGGAAGGGTTGAACCACATCCACCTTCGCCAAGGCTACGGCGGACGGCGGAGCTGCAACCGAACTCTCTGAAGGTAATGGCAACAAAAAGGCGTCCGGGTTGCCGGCTATGATCAGAGCGCGCTTATAAGCGCACGCAACGCATAGCCGCTGCCCCTGAAATTTCGTGTATTTCGTGGCAATCAAACTCAGGGGTCGATGGACCTGATGACCGAGGAGAATTGGGCCGGAAAGGCCGCGGCCGTCCGCCGGCCGGGGCTTAGTCCCCGGTCGGGCGGAGGTGCGCGGCGGCGGCGAGGGCCGCGTCGGTCGGGTGTGCGGGGCACGGGCGGAAGCTCAGGTGCAGGTGGTAGGGCTTCACGAGCACCGCGTATTTTTCGAGGACGCCGGGCCCGCAGCTGCCATTGCCCAGGCCGCACATCCGCGCGTCGAGCGAGAGGATCGTCTCCGCGCGGGGCTTTAGCTGGTAGGCATGGCGGGCGGCATCGAAGTCGCCCTCGGTGAAATGGAGCGCGGTGGCGGCGATGGGATCGCCCTCGGACACGACCAGCAGGCCGCGCGCGTCGGTCGGCGACGTGAGCGCGAGCCAGCGCACGTCCTCCCTGTTTCCGCAGGACTGCGGCCGCGGATAGGGAACGTATTGGTCGGCGACAGTGCTGTCCCAGACGTTGACAAACTGGCCCTGACGCCGGTCCGAGTAGTTCTCGAGCGGCCCGCAGCCGTACCAGTGGTAGTTCTCGAGGCCCGAGGCGACCCTCATCACGACGCCAATGCGCGGAAGGGCGGGGAGGTTTCCGCTGGGGCTGAAGTCCTCGCGGAGATCGATGATGCCGTCGCCGCGTACGACCCAGCGCGAGCGCACGGCAAAGGCTCCCTTGGCGGCGGCATTGCGGGCAAGGACGTCGATCCGAACCTCGTTCGGAGCGGGCTGGGAAACCGTGAACGACTCCACGGTTCGGGTCATGCGGTCGAGCCCGGCCTGCTTCCAGTCGCGGGCGATCCACTTCCCGAAACCGCGGTCGTTGTCGAGTGGCGAGCGCCAGGCCTGGAGCACGGGGCCGGCGGGTTTTGATTTCCCGGCGGGGGCGAGCAGTTCGCCGGCGCCGTAGTTCAGCGATACGAGCGTGCCGGCCGAGCGGCTGAAGGCCGCGGAAAAACCGGGACCCTTCACGCGAACGAGGTCGCCGTCGTTCGTCAGCATGACGGCCTGCGTCGCTGCGAGCGGAGCCGCAGGTGGCGGCGGCGTGGGCACCGAAAGCCTGAGCTGCTCGCTGGCAACTGTCTCGGCCGCCTTCTCCCACCACGGCGCGACCCGCGGAGTGAAATCGAGCTCGAGCCAATACTCGCCTCCCGGGACCGGGCGGGCGATCGGCTGGACGGGGACGGAGACGTCCACGGCCGCCCCCGGCGCGCCGGCGATGGACGGCAGCACACCGGATTGCACGACCGCACCGTCGCAGCGCACCGTCCAGCGGCACCGCAGGGTGTCGAGGTTGAGGTCGTCGTAGCGATTCGTCAGGCGCACGACCGTGTGCCCGGGCTCGAGGCTGACGCCGTCGACCTGCACAGGCTGGTAGGTGTGCTGGACGGCGTAGTATTTTGGATACGGCACGCGGTCCGAGCTCACGAGGCCCTTGATGCAGAAGGCGCCGAGGTTTGGTTTGTCGCCGAAGTCGCCGCCGTAGGCGATGAAACGGGTCCCGTCAGGCGCGGTTTTCCGGATCCCCTGGTCCGCCCACTCCCAGATGAATCCGCCGAGCAGGCGCGGGTTGGCGTAGATCTCCTGCCAATACTCGGTGAGGTTGCCGACGGCGTTTCCCATCGCGTGGGCGTATTCGCTCGCGAGCACGGGGCGGTCGTCGTCGGGATTCTGCGCCAACTTCACGAGCCGCTGCCAGCGGGCGTTCTCAGGGCGCTGGATGTCGGAACCTGGCGGCTCGTCGGGATTGAGATAGCGGCCCATCGTGCGCGGGTAGAAGCGGCTGACCACGTCGACGGCGGCCGGATCGCGCGGGTTGCCCTGCGCACCCTCGTAGTGGATGGGGCGCGTCGGGTCGAACTCGTGGAGCCAGCCCGCCATCGCGGCGAAGTTCGGGCCGTAGCCCGACTCGTTGCCCAGCGACCAGAAGGTGACGGACGGGTGGTTCTTGTCGCGCTCGGCGAGCCGGATCGCGCGGTCGAGGTAGGCGTCGGCCCACTCGGACTGTGTGGCGAGCCAACCGCGCACGCCCTGGGTCTCGAGGTCGCACTCGTCGATGACGTAAAGGCCGTAGTGGTCGCACAGCGACAGCCAGCGCGGGTCGTCGGGATAGTGGCAGGTGCGGACCGCGTTGATGTTTGCCGCCTTCATGAGCCGGATGTCCTGGACCATGCGCGCGTAGGTAAGCGCATGACCGCGGTCCGGATCCATCTCGTGGCGATTGACGCCGCGGAAGCGGACGGGCTTGCCGTTGACGAGCAGCCGGCCGCCCCGGATCTCGATCTGGCGGAAGCCGACGTCGCAGCCCACGGTCTCGACGAGGACGCCCTTCGGATCGCGAAGCGCGAGCACAAGCCGGTAGAGATTGGGCGTCTCCGCGGTCCATTTCGCGGGGTCGCTCACGTGCGCGTTGAACCAGCCGAACTTCCGCGGGCCGCGCTGGGGCGTGCGGTCGTTGAGGATGGAGGCCTTGAAGGCACGGTTCAGGATCTCCGCGGCGTCGTGGCTGAGGGGCGCGCCGAGCACGTCCTTTCCCTGCGCGTCGAACAGGCGGGCCTCGACCGTCCAGCCCGCGAGCGTCTCGCTGCGGCCCGCCGCCAGCTCCGGCTTCACCTCGAGGGTCGCGTCGCGGTAGTCCTTGTCCAAAATCGTGCGCACCGCGAAATCGCTGATGCGCTCGTCGGGCATGGCGATCAGCGAGACGTTGCGTTGGATGCCGCCGAGCCGCCACATGTCCTGGTCCTCCAGGTAGGTGCCATCCGAATACTTATAGACCTGCACGGCCACGAGGTTGCGGCCGGGGTGGAGCTCCGGAGTGATGTTGAACTCGGAGGGCTCCATGCTGCCCTGGCTGTAGCCGACGCGCACGCCGTTCACCCAGACGTAGAACGCGCTCTGCACGCCGTCGAAGTGGAGCACGACCCGGCGGCCGGCCCAGGATGCGGGCAATTCGAAGGTACGCCGGTAGGAACCGACGGGGTCGCGCTCGCGGTAGGTGGTGTAGTCCTTCCGCGGCGTGTCGGTCACGCGCGGCGGGTCGATCTTGAAGGTGTAGCCGCTGCTCGCGTAGATCGGCGTCCCGTAGCGGTGGGCCTCGTTGACCTCCCAGTTG
>JAJXYI010000496.1 GCA_021780625.1 bacterium
CAGCACCGGGGTGCCGTTGATGGCGACATTGAACATCCGCTGGCCCGCAGCCGTGAAGCTGAGTTCGCAGAAGTGCAGCCGAACCGTGTAGGAGGTCCCGGCAGTCAGACCGGGAATCGTGTACGCGAACGATGGGTTCCAGCGCACGCTCTGGTACACGGCGGCGGGAGCCGCGTTGGACACCCCGCTGGTATTGATCGAGGCCGAGCTCGAGAATTCGTTGCCGGAGTTGAAGTCCGTGTCCGCCGAGAAAGGCGACACGATTCCAGCGCCGGCGTTGATCTGAACCAGGGCGGTCTGGGCCCGTAGGGCGCCAGCTAATACACCTAGCACGGCGGCAGCCAGGAACATGGCTCCGCGAATAAGCGAACAAAGCTTCGCTGTGGGATTTCGCATGGATGACATTGCGAGTGGGGGTTGGGGTGACCTGGGCGCAGATGGGTTGGTGACGATCTTTGCAGCCAGGCGAGGAGTAGGGCCTGTTGCTCCTGGAAATTTCCGGCACGGGCAACGGTGCCAGAGTGCAAACGTTGCGGACCGGACGCGCACGCGTCTTCGTGAGACTCGCGTCTATCGCAATCCGACTCAACCCGCCTGCGACGGGAAAATACCCCGGGTCACGACTCGCCCAGCAGGTGCCGGAATCGTCCCCGCAGGGCTTCGGGCGCGGGCACGGTCAGGATGCTTCCCTTGACCGAAAGCAGGTCTTCATCCCTCAGACGGGCAAAGGTCCTGGAGAGGGTCTCGCTGCTCGTGCTCAATTCCGCTGCCAGCACGCGTTTGGTGCTGTCGAGTTCGATGTCGACCGGACCGCCGGATCCGGCCGGACAGCGCTTGAGGATCCAGTTGATCAGACGCGTCTCGACATCCTTGAGGGTCATGTCCTCGACGAGGTTCACCAACACGCGCAGGTGGGCGCTCATCGCGGCAAGCATCCGAAGTCCCAGATCGGTGCGACGCCCCAGCAGCGCCACAAATGGGGCCTTGGGAATCAGGATCACCGTCGACTCCTCCACCGCGCGCGCATCCGCCGGATAGCCCCCCGCAGACACCAGGGCCACCTCTGCAAATGAGGCTCCTGCCCGGAAGATCGCGATCACCTGTTCCTTGCCGGAGGGGCTCACGCGGTGGACGTTGATGGCTCCGCGTTGGACGACGTAGAAACCCTCGGGAGGTTCGCCCTCGCGAAAGAGGTAGCTTCCCCGCTCAAGCGACTTGAGCACTGCAAAGCCGGCGATCTCCTCGAGATCCCCTGGCGGAAGCCCGGCGAAGATCTGCACCATGCGCAGCGTCGCCGCGATTGCGGTAAGTCGAAACTGGCCGAGGTTCGGATTCACAGGTCAAGCGATGCCCACCCGCGTCGAAAACTCAAGGCGCGCGCGCCATTCGGTGGATACTTGGGCCGAATCGCCGCACGGGGATTGCGAAGCTCCGGCGATTTCGCAGAGGATGATCCGCATGCGCAGCGCTCCCGATCTCCTGGTCGTCCTCACCACTCAATGGCGGGGCCAGGCGCTGGGCATCGCCGGCGACCCCAACGCCCGCACGCCCACGCTCGACGCGCTGGCGAGGGAGGGGATCACGTTCACCCACGCGCTCACACCCCATCCCTTCGGTCCGTTTGCGCGCGCTGCGTTCCTCACGGGAATCCCTTCACCCCAAAACGGCATTCGCAACTACTACGATCCGCTGCCGCGCTCGGCGCCCACGCTCGCACGCAGCCTCGGCGCCCTGGGCTACGAGACCGCCTTCATCGGCAAGTGGCACCTCGCGCCCAAAGATCGGCACGCCCCACTCGTGGGCGAGCCTCACGCCCGCCAGCCCGTCGCACGCGAAGACCGGGGCGGTTTCGATTATTGGGAGGGTTTCGAGGGCGGTTTCCAGTTGAACGACCCCTGGCTCCAAGGCGGCGACCTCGGCGAGTTGCGTCGTTTCCCCGGCTACCAGGGCGAAATCTTGGCTGGCCGCGCCTTCGACTGGCTCTCCAAGCCCCATACCCGCCCGCGCCTGTGCATCCTCAGCCTCGAATCCCCCCACCCACCCTATGCCGCACCCGCCGCAGGGGTCGCCCCACGCGCACCGGCCTCCCTGATCCTTCCCGCTAATGTCCCGACGGGCGGAGAGATCGAGGCGAAGGCCCGGACTGAACTCGCCGGATATTACGCCCACATCGAGGCCACAGACTGCGCCATCGGACGACTCCTCGAACACCCGGCGCTCGCGGACGCGGTCTGCGTCGTCACCTCGGTGCACGGCGACATGCATGGCGCACACGGACTCTTTCGAAAGGGCTGGCCCTTTGAGGAAAGCCTTCGCGTGCCCCTGGTCGTTCGCCTCCCCTCGAGCCAGAACCCCGCCTGCCGCCGTATCGCGGCACCCGTGACGCTGCTCGATCTCCATCGCTGGCTTCATCGCTGGGCGCGAGGCGAACCCTCACTCGATCTCCCCGCACACGTACGTTGTTCCATGCCCAGCGTCGTCACACTCCCCCTCCAGTGCGACCGCACCTGGCGCGCCGTGATCGACGGCGACTGGAAATACGTTGAGACGGAGGACGGGCGCCCGTGGCTGCTGTTCAATCTCTCCGACGATCCCCTCGAACTCGCGAATCTCGTCGCGTCCCCCTCCGCTCAGGCGCGCCTGCGTGGACTCAGGACCCTGCTCGCCTGAGCCTTTCCTGACACGCGTCCCGCGCGCCGCCTCAGGCCCCCCGCCGGCGGGCTGCACCACCGCCCGCCATGGCAAACGCTTCGGCCAGCTTGCGCCCGCGCCTACGACGGTGCTGGAGATGCTTCACGAACGCGTGCGCGAGGCCCGTGCAGCCTGCGAGCGCCGCCGGAATCAGGAGCGTGTCGAAACCCAGGTACGTGTATCCAACCGCCCCCAACACACCCCCCGAAAGAAATCCCGCGTACAGGACGCCGTAGAGGCCAAAGCGGGTCCACTCCACCGTCCGCCCCCGCAGCGCCTGCCCGAAGGCGATGCCCATGTCGGTCACCATGCCGGTGACGTGCGTGGTCCGCACGACCGAGCCGCTGTAGGTCGACACCATCCCGTTCTGAAGTCCGCAGGCCATCGACGCAAAACAGTAACCCGCGAAGAGATTGTGGTTCAGATAGTGGGTTGCGAGCAGCAGCAGCACCGACTCTGCCGACAGGATCGCCCCGTAGCGCCGGCCGATCAGTAGCGAACTCTGCCGGAGCACAAAGCCGCTCGCCATCGCCCCGAAGAAAAACGACGTGATGATCGCGATCGCGCGGATGACCTGGTCTCCCTGATCCGTCCCCAGGTAGATGCCGAGATACGTCGTCATGCCCGTCATGTGGCTGAGCGCCTGGTGCTCGAGGCTGATCAACCCCACGGCATTGACACAACCTGCCAGCATCGCGAGAACGGCGCCGCCGGCATAAATGGGTCCTGGAATTTCCTTGGTGTGCATAGGAAAAATGAAGTCCTCGTCCCGGCCCCCTTCCAGGGGGCTGCGAACGACAGGCCGAAGACGACTCAGCGAGTCGGAGCGATCCGGGCCTAGACTGCCTCCCCCATTCGCGCCGCCGGGGTGGGCTGACGCGTGGCATGGGCACCGCACCCGGAGGCAGCGGCGCTCTTGTCAAGGGAGGTAACCAAACGAAGGATACCCGGGCGCCCGAAAGCAGGCGCGCATACCAGGCCGGCGGCGCCCGAAAGGGCGTCCGTCGCGGAACTGGCGTGCAGGGAATTGGACCGGGTCATCGCAGCTTCCCATGCTTATTCCCTGCCATGGCGGGCAAAGTGGATACAAGTCTCTAATCATTGGATACTTCCCCCTGCAAGGCCCTTGCGGACCCTGCGCACAGGCGGTCTGCCGCGACGGATTTGATGCAAAATTATCTTCCACATTGATGCAATTCTTGCATCTTCCGACGGCTTGATCCCTTCAAACATCACGATCGCCGTCCTGGACCGCGCGCCCAGGGATCTCGCCCATCTTTCCTCATTGCTCGAGGAAATCGGCTACCGGGTGCTCGCCGCCGGCACCGAGGCACATGTCGAGCGCTATGCGACTTCCGAGGCGCTCAACCTTGCGGTGATCAGCTACGAGGCCGGCCACGTCGACGTCGCGGCCTTGGTCGGGCGGGTCCGCAGCCACTCTCCGGATACCGAGTTCATCCTGTGCTGCCGCGGCGGCTCCGTCGCCGATGCCGTCGCCGCCATGCACCTCGGGGCGCGCGACTTCCTCTCCAAGCCGGTTGAAAAGGAGGCTCTGCTCGGCGCCGTGCGCCGGGCACTGGAGCGTCAGGCGCTTGTGGCCGAGGATCCCAAGCTCCGGCTCAGCCTCAAGCGCCGCGCCGCGCCCGACATCTTCGTGGGAACCAGCGCCCAGATGCGGCGCATCGCCGACACGATGATCGAGGTCGCCGGCACCGATGTGCCCGTGCTTGTCACCGGCGAGAGCGGCACCGGCAAGGAGCTCGTCGCGCGCGCCATCCACGACCGCAGCCCGCGCCGCCAGGGTCCGTTCGTCGCCATCAATTGCGCAGGCCTGCCCGACACCCTCATCGAGTCCGAGCTCTTCGGTCACGTCCGCGGTGCGTTCACCGGAGCCGTCGCCGACCGGCCGGGCGCCTTTGAATCCGCCGCAGGAGGCACTCTGTTTCTCGACGAGATCGGAGACCTCAGCGCCAAGGGCCAGGGCGACCTGCTGCGCGTGCTCGAGGACGGCGTCTTCCGTCCCGTCGGCAGCCCCCGGCCCGTGCACTCCGACGTGCGCATCGTCGCCGCCACCAACCGCACCCTCGCCCGCTGGGCCAACGAAGGCCGCTTCCGCGAGGACCTGCTGTACCGGCTCAACATCG
>JAJXYI010000430.1 GCA_021780625.1 bacterium
CGTCGCGGCTTCGGCGGCGGCGGCGGTGGCGGTGGCGGCTTCCGCGGCGATCGTCGCTAAGCGGCTCAGCGCTCATTCGCACTGAATTTCAGCGGGGAGACTTCGGTCTCCCCGCTTTTTTTGCGTATCATCCAGACGGCAAAGGGGACCTCTTTGTCCCAGCCTGTCCGAGGCGAAGGGGCGCGAAAGGGCATAGGCCGCGAGGTCCCGTCCGAAACGCAGCCTGCTGCAAACTGCTTCAAAGTCCGGCGGCGTAGAGCCGGCGGTCGTGCAGCGAAAGTGGAACGACTTATCCCTGGCGGTCTACGCGATGCTGCGACGGAGGCAGAGGATCGGGAGGGTCGATGGGGAGTCCAATCCCCTGTTCGAGCATGATGATCCGGCGCTCTTTGTAGAGGGCTCCGATTGCCTGCTTAAACGCCTTCTTGCTGGCGGAAAAGGCGGCGCGGATGTCTTCAGGAGAACTTGAGTCATCGTAGGGCAGGCGGCCTCCCTTGGCCCGCAATTCGTCGATGATGCGTTCTGCCAGGGGACGCACTCGTGAGTAACCGGCCGGATCCAGGGCCAGATCGATTTTTCCGTCCTCACGGACCTGTCGGACGTAGCCTTCGATCTTCTGACCATGGAAAAGTCGGATCCGAAGGTCGGTGTGGTAGAGCAGTCCCTTGTGCGCTCCCTCGACGATGGCCTCGTAGCCAAGTTCGGTCTCACCGATGATCATGAGGTTGACCTTCTCGCCAGCGCGATAGGTGGGTTCCTCGCGGCTGAGGAAGCGGTTGAGGCGCGTGGTGGCGATGATGCGGCCTGAGCGCTCATCCACCAAGATGAAGACCACCACCCAGTCGCCGCGGCGGACGCGGCGAGTCTGTTCGCGGATCGGGAGGAAGAGGTCCTTGTTCAGACCCCAATCGAGAAAGGCGCCCATCTGAGGATCGACGCTCACAACCTGAAGCGACCCGAATTCGCCGACGGATGCGAAGGGCATGGTCGTCATCGCAATCAGGCGATCCTCGGAGTCGCACGTGACAAAGACCTCGACCATCGAATCGACGCCGGTGCCCGGCGCCACATATTGGTTGGGCAGCAGGATATCGCCGAGATTTTGCCCATCCAGGTACAGCCCCTGACGTGCAATGCGGAGTACCCGCAGGGTGTTCTTTTTGCCGAGATTCACCATGAGGCGGTATCCTGGTCGGAGGGGATGTCATAGCGCACGCAAAAACGTCCGATTGAGATCGGCCCATTATGCTGGCGGAACGGAGCGCCATCCTTTTGGCGTGTCGATGCCGCCGGGTGATGTGACCACGTGTGGCGCAGGGATTGAGTGGGGGGTGGGGTTTATTTCAGGACTGGGCCACCGGCGCCTTTATCCTTACCTGTTATGGAACGTCGTCATTTCATCAAAACGCTGTGCACCGGCGGCTGTGTCTGTTCCTGCGGCATTGGACATCTCGCCTCCAAGGCAGTGGCCTCCGGGGAGCCGAGCGGAAAAAACGAAGACTGGCGCGCGTCGTTTGTTCAGGACCGCTATGCAAAGCTGTTGGCTCTAATGGGCGAGAGGATGGACGCCCGCGCGTTTGGCTCACTTATGGAGGACCTGGGGCGATTTTGCGCCTCGCGGACGGGAATAGCCCAGCGATTTCCCGGCGATCCGGATGGGTTTTTCGGCGAACTTCGTCACCGCTGGCATGCCGACATCGCCTACGACCGGGACCATGGGAAGGTCAGCATCGCATTCGCAGCGGGCTCGGAGTGCGTATGTCCGCTCTTGAAGAAGGGACTCGCGTCAGGCTCGGCATGTCAGTGTTCGGTGGGTTCGCTGAAAGGTTTGTTCGAGGAGGTCTTTGGCGGAAGTCCCGATGTGCGAATCGTGGAATCCGTATTGCGCGGCGGGCAGCGCTGTCTGTTCGAAGTGACGGTCGCCAAGGCGTCCGCGAAGGCCTAACGCCGCAGCCCGGTCGTCTCCGGACCGATTGCGACGCCAACCCAACACACCCCTGCAACTGGCCCCGGAGAGCTATTTCTGGGGGCCGGGAGCAGAGAAATCACTTCGTGACAGCCGCCAGTTCGTAGTGCGTCGGATGGGGGCGAGCTGCGGCGTACTCGCTCCGTTCGATACCCAACTCTTGTGCGCGCAAAGCGGCGATCAGTGTGTTTGCGGCGGAATGCACCACCGGATCGTGGTCAAACGTCAGCTGGGTCTGGATACCCCGCCATGCGAAGAAGCGCCAGGCGGTGTGTTTCCATGACAGGTCGAGCACCTTCCACGCCTGATCCATCATCGGTGTGTGCAGGGTGGCGAGATTGATGCCCGAGGCCAGCTGCTCTGCGGTGAAAGTGCCGATCGAGCTGCCGTCGATCCGCAGTTGGTAGCTCCCGGTTTTCAGGCCGGTGACCTGGAGCGGCTCCTGATTGAGCGCGGAATAAAAGCCCGAAAGTTGGATCATGAGCGCTGCGGCGGGATCGGTGTGCGTCCATATCGGTTTGGGGGCGGGCGTGAAGAAAGTCTGAGAACCCCAGTCGCGCTCGGTAGGAGGGAACTGCCACCACTGTTCGTGCAGGCCCAGGATCGGGAAGGGCAGGGCCCGATCGGTCTGCGTCCAGGATAGGGTTGCCGGGCTCTTGCTCAAGTCGGTCACCGTGGAATTGTCCGCGTTTACCACGCGGGCAGACGCCCCGTCGATGGCGACCGAAGTGACGGTGGATGATGCGTGCCATGCCGTGAGCAGCGCCTGTGCCATCACGAGTTCACCGACCGGCGACGGGTGTATCTGGCCAGGGAGTACCTCGGCTGCGAGCTTGGGATTCTCAGCCTGAGCCTTTTTCAGCACGTCGAGCAGGGGCGTCATGAAATCCACGCAGGACAGGTGATGGCGGGCGGCGAGTTCGCGCACGAAAGCGGCATATTTGAGCAGGACCGCGTTGTATCCGCCCGGGAATTTCGGAGCCTGAGTGACTTCGTCGAAGGGCGTCGGCTGGATCAGTACGATACGGACACCGGGAAGATGGTGTTGGAGCGATTCGATGATGTGCTCGTAGCCGATGGTGTAGACGTCGAAAATTTTCTGGTCGAAGGGGCGGTAAGAGGCGTCGTTCATGCCCAGCATGATCGTGACCACCGTGGGTTTGAAGGGGAACACGTCGCGCTCAAGACGTTGGTCGATTTTGCCGGCCCAGCCTCCCGTGACGCGGTCGCCTCCGACGCCGGAGTTGACGAATTCGACCTTGAGATCTGGGAAGCGGGTGCGGACGAAGGTCTCCACGTCAATCCCGTAGAAGCGTTGCTCGGTGATGCTGTCGCCGTAGAAGCAGACGCGGTCGCCGGATTTGAGGAAGAAATCGGACGCCGCCGCCGCAGGGGCCGGTTGGGCTGCTTGAGCCGCGACCAAGCCGAGGAGACCGATGCCATTGGCTGCCAGTACACGCCAGAACTTTGCACTGAAAAGGACCGAATGCGTTTTCATCGAGGGTGGAGTGTGCGGGCCAATGCATGCGCTGCAAGCTGCGGAGCGCATTGAGTGCGGTAGAGGGAGGAGTGCAGGAATGGGAGGATTCGAGGGCCCGGCGCCGGGGCCGATTCGGCCGGCCTCGCTGTATTTTGGCCCTTGTGCATTGTCGCCTCCCGATCACGAGTTCCGAACACAGGGGATGAAGGGAATGTAAAAGTGAGCAATCGACGTGGCAGCGGCGGTGGATTCGGCGATCGAGGCTGGCCGGAGTGAAATTCGTGAATACCGTCCGTGGAGCAACACGCTCGTCTTGGCGTCGCCAGCGGCGGGTGATTTGACTGATTCCAATCCTCTCTGATCGCCGCATGAATACGACTGAATCTCCGGAAGAAATCGTTATCGAAGGCCCGATCGTCAGAGCTGCCCGACTAAGTTTTCTGGGAAGCCTACTCTTTTGGCCCCTGTTTTTGTTTGCTTTGATCTTCATGCTGGGGGCGCCGGGGAAGACCGAAACGGCCTTCGTGGAGCGGAGGGCGTTGGATGCTTGCGTCTGGCTCTATCCAGTGGCCGTGATACTGGGGTGGATACTCTCTAGGCGCGGAGTGCGGCGGGGAAGTTCCGATATGCTTTGCCTGCTGCCGTGGCTGATCCCGGCCTTGGTGTTCGCCTACTGGCTCATCTACTTCGCGCTGTAGGATGGATGCTTGGGGGAGGCTCTTTCATTCCTGGGGTACAATGGGTGTGGGCTGGATCCGGAAGCGGCTCCGCTTCCAAATTCGACCTCTGTCGCTTCCATTCCGACCGAGCCGTCTCTGCCAAGCCGATCCTATCCTGGGCATCGAGCGATAAACGCAAATTTAGGGGTCGGATAATTTAATTTCGATAAATGTTATTGATTTTTCTATGATCCCTTTCTGATCTGGCTGCGCGCTCCTCCGTCCCGCCATGCTCGCCACTCTCACCTCCGCGTCGCTTCAGGGAATCTTTGCAGAACCCGTTCAGGTCGAGGTCAACACCGGCGAAGCCGGATTGCCAGATATCGTCCTCGTCGGTTTGCCCGACACAGGGGTCAAGGAGTCGAAGGACCGAGTGACCTCGGCTCTGGGGAACAGCGGATTCAAGATGCCGCGCCTGCGTACCACCATCAATCTCGCTCCTGGCAATCTCAGGAAGGAGGGCCCGATGTACGATCTTCCCATAGCTTTGGGGATTTTGGCGGCCACCGAGCAGCTGATTTCCCAAGCTCTGGGAGACTATCTTATTGCCGGAGAACTGAGTCTGTCGGGTGCCACCCGACCGGTCCGCGGTGCCCTTGCCTTCGCCCGCCTTGCGCGCGATCTCGGGAAACGCGCCATCCTTCTGCCCGCGGCCTCGGCCCCGGAGGCTGCGCTAGTCGACGGCATCGAGGTGTTCGCAGTCGACTCCCTTGATCGGGCCTTCCGCTTTCTCGCTGGCGAGATCGCGCTCACTCCGCTCCCCCGAACCTCGACCTCAACCGCGCCCGCGGCCAGTCCCACGGAGGCCGATTTTTCCGAGATCAAGGGACAGGCCTCGCTGCGCCGCGCTGTCGAGGTGGCTGTCAGCGGTGGTCACAATCTGCTGATGATTGGGAGTCCTGGCGGCGGAAAATCGATGGTGGCAAAACGCATTCCGACCATCATGCCGCCGCCCTCGAGCAACGAGTTTCTCGAAATCCTTTCGATCCACTCGGCGGCCGGTCGCACGCTCAACGGCGAAATCCACTGGGCCTCGCGCCCCTTCCGGGCGCCTCATCACACGGTGTCCGATGTCGCGCTGCTGGGCGGTGGAACGATACCCGGGCCCGGCGAAATCTCCCTGGCCCACCACGGAGTGCTCTTTCTCGACGAGTTGCCCGAATTCAAGCGCAGCGCGCTGGAGGTCCTTCGCCAGCCCCTTGAGGACGCCTCCGTCTCTGTGTCTCGCAGCGCGGGCAAGGTCACCTTCCCCTGCAATTTCATGCTGGTGGCAGCAATGAATCCATGCCCCTGCGGTTATCTTGGCGACAAGGCGCGCGAGTGTCGCTGCACGCCGGCGCAGATCCAGCGCTACCGTGCCAAGGTCAGCGGACCTCTCCTCGACCGCATTGATATCCACGTGGAAGCGCCACCGGTGAGTGTGACCGAGCTGCGCGGCACCGAGCCCACCGAGTCGTCCGCTGCCATTCGCACCCGCATCGAGCACTCCCGCTCTCTCCAGCAGGCTCGCTTCTGCGGCTCAACGGTGCTCACCAACGCGCGCATGAGCCACCGCCAGATCCGCGAACATTGCGTCCTGGACGCCAAGCTCGGCGATCTCCTCCAGCAGGCAATGGAACGCCTTCGCCTCTCCGCCCGCGCCTACGACCGCATCCTCAAAGTCGCCCGCACCATCGCCGACCTTGCCTCCACCGACCGGATACAGGCCCCCCATCTCCTCGAGGCCATCCAATACCGCTCCCTCGACCGGAACCTGTTTTACTAAACAGACGGCCAATCGTTGCAGTGCCATCGGTCAGCAAGGTATCCGGCCGGATGCTTGTACCAGCGGAATGTGTTCCGGTCTATACGCTCCCTTACATTGAAATCGCCAATGACACGCCCGGCTGTTCGACAACGCAGATTGACTGCCCTCGATTGCCCAATCGGATCACGCGGTGGGCTGCGATTGTAGACACCGCGGACCCGGGTACGAACTATGCGATGCCTCCTGAATGCCTTCCATCGTGCGGGATTGCCTATAATCTATATCGTTCGCATCTACAGTGATGCTGCGAATGGCCTCGCTGCCGTCGCGACAAGGCCAATGAGGACCAGTCATCCGTAATAGAAGGTGCCGAAGGAGGCGATAACGTCGCCGATATTTTCGACTCTCGACGCCACGGTTGCATTCAAGGTGCTGCTCGCGGGTACTTCACAGCTGGGTGGCGCCGGGGAATGGTCCAAGGCGGGCTCCTGCGCTGCGCCAATTGGAAATCGATCTCGCGAGGCCCAGAGATGAAGTGTGGTAATAATGATTTGATCCTTGGAGCGAGGCGGCGGAGTCTACACGGTAACGCATTGAGTGAGCATGATATTGGGACTTACCGGAGGGATAGGGTGCGGCAAATCGACGGCCGCGAAGCTGTTTGAGGAGCTGGGCTTCCGGCGAATCGACTGCGATGCGATTGTGCGCGAGGAGGTTCTGACGGCTCCGAACATCATTGCGGCGGTGGCCGGGCATTTCGGCTCCGATGTATTACAGGCTGGCGGGCGGGCGATCGATCGATCGAACTTGGGCCGGCGGGTATTTGGAAATGCGGACGAGTTGCGCTGGCTGGAACGGTTGGTGCATCCGGAAGTGCATCGTCGGTGGACGGAGTTGGTGAAGCAGGCACCGGACCTGGAATGGGTTGTGGAGATTCCGCTGCTCTTTGAGAAGGAGCTGAACAAATGGTTTGATTTCGTCGTCTGCGTTGCGTGTTCTTCTCCGGAGCAACTCTCCCGGCTGGAACAGCGTGGCATGAACCGCACGCTGGCCGGGCAGCGGATCGCTCAGCAACTCCCACTCGATCGTAAAATTGAACTCTCTGATTTTGTGCTGTCCAACGACGGCACGCCCGACTTCCTGAGGCGACAAGTCGAGCTGATCGCGATCCGTTGCAGGCAATCTCCGTTGCGTTGTTCGCTGCTTTATTCCTCGAACTAGAATTTACCAACCATGGCCCTTCCTCCCAAGTCAGACAGTGATGAGAGTGGCGCACCGTCCCGGTCGCGTCCCGCAGCCAAGAAGACGGCACGCCCTGTGAAACGGGTCCGTTCGCGCAAGACGAAGGGTGACGAGGAGGCATCGCCTGCGAGTCCGGTGCAGGAGACGGGTGAGTTGTTTGCCACCACTCCTGAGCCGGAGGGGAGGCAGCAGCCGGCACCGGCGCCAGTGGCCCGCGAGCAGGCGCCCGAAGCGCGTCCCGCAGCTCCCTCCGAGCCCGCTGAAGCTAAGGAACGGATGGAGAACGTACAGCCCTCGCCTGAAAATCCTGCGCAGGAGGTGGCTCCTCAAGCGGCACCTGCACAATCCGGCGAGGCGCCAGAGGCCCCTGCCTCCGAAACGTCAGCCGAGCCCTCACGTGCGCCGCGCGGTCCGGAAGGTCAGCAGGGCGGTTCCGGGAGCCAACATCACGGTGGCCAGGGCGAACGCGCGGGTCCGGTGATCAAGGACCGGAATTACTGGAAGAATCTCAAGAAGGAGAAGAAAAAGTGGAAGCAGATGCAGCGTCAGGGCGGCCCGGGCGGTCAGGGCGGCGGTCATGGCCAGCATGAGAGGGTTCCTCAGCAGCCTCCTCCTCCGAGTTTCGTGCCGTCCGCGCTGGGCGACCTTCCCGATCCGTCACGTTTTGCCGATGTTGCCGCGCTCGACGCGCTGGCTGCCGACCTTGCAGCGCAGGCGCAGGGGGCGGGGATCGCGCTGGACGAGCTGTATGCGAAGCCGATGGCCGAACTTGTTGCCGTGGCCCGTGAGCTAGGAGCGTCGATCGAGGGCGCGCCGCCGCCCCGACGGGTGCTCCTGGAGAAGGTGCTCGACGCCACTTCCGCCAGCAAGCGGATGCTATCCGACAAGGGCTGGCTCGACCTCACCGACCGCGGTTACGGCTTCATCGTACACCGGCACGTCAATTACCGTCTGTATCCGGAAAACACCTATGTGCCGGAGTCGCTCGTCAAGCGCTACGGCTTGAAGCGCGGGCATGAAATCCGTGTGGTGGCCCAGGCCCCCCTCGGGAGCGAGCGCTGCGCCTCGGCGGTCAAGATCGAGGCCGTCATGGGCAAGGATCCCGGCGAGATCGCGAAGATCACACCTTTCGAGGAGCTGACCCCGTATTATCCTCTCAATCGGATCCACGTGGAGGCGCCCGAAGTGCATCCCAAGGATGTGTCGATGCGGGCCGTGGACATTCTGACCCCGATCGGCTTCGGCCAGCGCGGGTTGATCGTCGCTCCGCCGCGCACGGGCAAGACGGTGCTGCTGCACAACATTGCGAACTCGATTTCCGCCAATTTCCCCGAGGCGACGCTGATCATCCTCCTGGTGGACGAGCGGCCCGAGGAAGTGACCGATTTCAAGCGTCACACCAAGGGCGAGATCGTCTGTTCGACGTTCGACGAGATGCCGGAAAACCATGTGCATGCGGCCGAGATGGTGAGCGAGAAGGCGAAGCGCCTGGTGGAGATGGGCAAGCACGTGATCATCCTTCTCGATTCAATCACGCGCCTGGCGCGCGCCTACAACGCGCTGGCCTCGAATTCGGGCAAAATCATGTCGGGCGGCGTGGAGGCGACGGCGCTGCAGAAACCGAAGCGTTTCTTTGGCGCTGCGCGCAACATCGAGGGCGCGGGCAGCCTGACGATCCTGGGCACGGCGCTCATCGACACGGGCAGCCGCATGGACGAGGTGATCTTCGAGGAGTTCAAGGGCACGGGCAACATGGAGCTGCACCTGGACCGCGGCCTTTCGGACAAGCGCATCTTCCCGGCGGTGAATATCGACCGCTCCGGAACGCGCAAAGAAGAGTTGATCTATCATCCCGAGGAACTGCAGCGCATCTATGCGTTGCGCCGGGCGATGCAGGGGCTGGGTCCGATCGAATCGATGGACATGCTGATTCAGCGTCTGAAGAAGACGAAGACCAACGCCGAGTTCCTGCTCGGATTGAGCCGTACCTGAGATCGTTGGCTCGAGCGTTTTTGAGAGTGCGCGACGGCTTCGGCCCCGCGCACTTTCTGTTTTATTGAGGACTGAGACGCGGCGACTGGGGATGGGAGGGACGGGTATTCGCTGGGCTGTTACCAGGTCCGGCCTCGGTGACTTGTGATTCAGATCGAAGGCTTGGTCGGCTCGACGTGCCAGATCGAGTAGCTCACGCCCTGCATGGACAGATGCACGCGAGCGCCTTCGATGCGGAGCGTGGCGGGTTTGCCGGCGATGAGCTCGAGCCGGCCCGGTGTGCCGAGGGTGAATTCGGCGTCGTGGGGGGCGGCGGCGGGGTTGAGCGCGACCACGAGCGTTTCGCCACCGCCTGAGCGCTGATAGACGAAGGGGTAGCCGTGGCTGACGGCGTACAGCGGCTTGAAATCGGCGTAGGCGGCGAGTGCGGGTTCACGCTTGTGCAGGGCTATCAGGCGGCGGACGCGGTTGAGAAGGGAGTTGGGATCGTGCTGCTCGGCGGCGACGTTGGGGGCGGCAGGGTCGGGATCGACGGGGAGGTAGAGCTTGTCGGGCACCGCGGTGGAGAAGCCCTTGTCGGGGCCGGAGGTCCACTGCATAGGGGTGCGCGCTCCGGCGCGGGGCTTGTAGCAGCCTTCGATCTGCGGGAGACCGTGCAGCTGGCGCATGCCGATTTCGTTTCCGTAGTAGAGGAAGGGAACGCCGGGCATCGTCAGGCCGAAGACCATGATCAGCTCGAGATCGTCGGCGTCGCGGTGATTGCCGAGGCGGGCGAGATCATGGTTGCCGAGCGGCAGGCAGATGTAGCCTTTGGAACGCGTGGCCGCGTAGTCCTTCAGATAGGGCGTGAGGAACGCCATGATGTCGCCCTTGCCCTCGCGGTCGAAGAAACTGTGACCGCTGTCCATGCCGTTGAGGATGCGCCAGCTCTCCTTTTGGTAGAGGGAGTTGAAGCCCTGGTTCCAGTGATAGAACATGGCATCGAAGGGGCCGAGCGCCTCCTCGGGATCGGACCATTCGGCGACGGTGAAGGAATTTGGGTAGCGTTTATGCAGGACGTCGCGAAGCCCGAGCCAGAACTTGGCGGACAGATTATCGCGGTCGTTCTTCACGAGTGAGCCGGCCATGTCCGCGCGGAAGCCGTCGGCGCCCATGTCCATCCAGAAGCACATGACACGCTTCATCTCGGCGCGCAGGGCGAGGACGTCGGGGTTGTCGACGGAAAGCTGCCAGGGTTTGGCGGGGTCGGGATGGTCGTAGCCGTAGTTGAGCGCGGGCTCGTTCCAGAAAAAGTTCGAGAGGTAGTTTCCGTTGCGCTGGCCGTAGCCGTGGACCCAGCGTTGGCCGGGTTCGAACTTCCAGGCGTTGTTGGTCCAGACGTACCAGTTCCAGGTCCGGCTTGGCTTCTGGTGGGTGGAGGCGACGAACCAGGGGTTGTCGATGGAGGTGTAGCTGGTGACGAAGTCGAAGAGCACCTTGAGACCGCGCTTGTGGGCCTCGACGAACAGGCGGCGGGCGTCGGCGTTGGTGCCGTAGCGTGGGGCGATTTTGTAATAATTGCGGATGTCGTAGCCCGCGTCGTTGAAGGGCGAATCGAACCAGGGATTGATCCAGATGGCGTCGACGCCGAGGCTCTTGATGTAATCGAGCCGGGATATGATGCCGGGAATGTCGCCGATCCCGTCGCCGTTGGAGTCCTGGAAAGTCTGGGGGTAGATCTGGTAGATGACCGCGTGATTGACCCAGGCAGGTTCGGGAGGAATCACGGCGGCGGCGCATGAGCAGAGGAAAGCCGCGGTGGCGAGAGCGGCCGCGGCCGCGGCACGGAGAGGCCCATGGGAGCTGGGAGGGGGCGGGGTGGGGCGCATGACGTTGATGCGCCCACGAATCGATGCGGCACGCAAGCCGGGACACCGCAGAATCAAACGAGTGAGTCCCAAACAGGGGCGGCGGCAGCGTGACTGGCGAAATTTGCCCGGTCCAGGCAAGGGACGTGTTGGGTGCCCGCGTGAGGCGAGGGAGGCTGCGGTTTCGATGAGCCCCGGGGTGGGGGCTGCGCCGATTGACTCGCGTCCGGAGGGATTCCCCGCTCTCGTCCGTGGCTCACACGCACACAGCATGACCACCGTTGAATGCGAGCACGTCCCCTGCGGGCGCACGGCGGACCGGGTATTCGCCCGGCTGGCGGGGCGCGCGGGCAGCTGCTTTCTCGACAGCGCTTCCGACATCGGGGGCCTCGGACGGTATTCGTTTATCGGATTCGACCCCTTTCTGGTGATCCGGACGGACGGGGAAGGGACGACCGTGACCGAAGACGGGGTCTGGCGCAGGGAGCCTGGGGAGCCGCTGGAGGTGCTTCGAGCGCAGCTACGACGCTTTTCGACCGAGCCTGTGGACGGGGTTCCCTTTCCCGGGGGGGCGGTGGGGGGGCTTGCGTATGAATTTGGCTCGCGGCTCGAGCGGATCCCGCGTCCGGACGGTAGCATGGAGGGCATTCCGGAGATGCAGTGGTCGTTCTACGACGGCGTGATCATGTTCGAACGGGGGGTGCCCGGAGCATGGTGCGTGGCGAACCCGGTTCATCGGGCCTCTGGAAGGCGCATTTTGGCGAGGTTGAGGGATGCGCTCGAGGAGGGAGCGGAGAATATGGAGGAGGAGGGCGACGGCTCGCTGGAGGCGGGCGCGGTCTCGAATTTTGACCGCGCCGAGTACGAGGCGGCGGTGCGTTCGGTGAAGGCGCGGATTGCGGCGGGGGAGGTTTATCAGGTCAACCTCTCCCAGCGATTTGAACTTCCGATGCGGGGTGATCCCTATGCGCTTTACCGGCGGCTTCGGGCGCTCAGTCCTGCGCCCTTCGCGTGTTATCTGAACGCGGGAGACTGGCAGATCGCGAGCAGTTCGCCCGAAAGGTTCCTGCGGCTGGAGGGGAGGCGGGTTGAAACGCGGCCGATCAAGGGAACGCGTCCGCGGGGGCGCAATGAAGAGGAGGATCATCGCTTGCGCGACGAACTGTGGCGGAGTGACAAGGATCGCGCGGAACTGCTCATGATCGTGGACCTCGAACGCAACGACCTCGGGCGCGTCTGCGAAATCGGCTCGGTGTGCGTCGATGAACTCTATCGCATTGAGACCCATCCAACGGTGCACCACCTGGTATCGACGGTTTCTGGCGAGCTGAAGAGGGGACTCGACGTGATCGACTGCGTGCGCGCGGCGTTTCCGGGCGGCTCGATCACGGGAGCTCCGAAGATCAGCGCCCAGCATGCGATCGCAGCCCTCGAGAAAGGTCCGCGCGGGGTTTACACGGGGTCGATCGGATATCTGGGATTTGACGGAAACGCGGATCTGAACATCGCGATCCGCACGATCATCTGCCGAGAGGGGAGGGCGAGCTATCAGGTCGGGGGTGGAATCGTGTGGGATTCGGATCCGGCGCGGGAGTACGAGGAGACCCTGACCAAGGGCCTGGCGATGCAGGCGGCATTGCGGGGCGTGGAACTTCAGACGTTGCGCGAAGAGATCGGAGGAGGGGATCCTTCGGGCTTGGCGGGACCTGGGACCTGCGCTTGAACCGATGCACGTCCCGATGACCACACCACTTGCAATGCTCAACGGACGGATCGAGCACGCAGGCGCACTGCGGATCTCGCCGCTGTCCGAGGGTTTTCAATTCGGGTACGGGGTGTTCACGACCCTGCGCCTAGTGGGTGGCCGACCGGCAATGATGACCGAACATCACGGGCGCCTGACTGTCCAGGCGGCGGCGCTTGACCTCGGGCGTCCGTCGGAGATCGCCGAATTGAAGGAACGGTGTCTGATGCTGGCGCGGGAGGCGGGGGCGTGCGACGGGGCGCTTCGGATAACCTGGTTTCGCGACGTCGAGGGAACCAGTGAACTCATCCAACTGCGGCCCACCACGTATGCGCCTGAGTTGTATCGCCTGGGCGCGCGGTTGTATCGCGTCGAGGCCGAAGGAGGCGCTACGCTGTCCGGACTCAAGACGATCGCCTACCTGCGATTTCTGCGCGCCAAACGCGCGGCGGCCGGCGCGGGCTTTGACGAAGCGCTCCTGGTGACTGCGGGCGGCCGCGTGTTGGAGGGCGCCACGACGAACGTATTTTGTGTGCTCGAAGGGGTGCTCGCCACGCCTCCTGAGTCGGAGGGCCTGCTCCCGGGGGTGGTCCGTGGGGCGATCTTGAAGGGCAGCTGCGGCGTTGGAGCCTTGGAGCGGGCGATCACCTGGGATGAGCTCCTTGGCGCGCAGGAGGTATTTGTGACGAATTCCGTGATGGGCGTGATGCCAGTGAGGGGATTAGGGGACCGCCTGCTGGCGTCGGCGGGTGGACCGATCACTCGGGAGGTTACCAAAGGCTGGGCGGGTCTGGAGGCGGCTTCGCTCGAATGATTGCGCGCCTCGCCAGGGCGGCCTGCCGCTTTCGGCGTGCCATGCCAGCTGCGTTGCGGACACTGCAAGCGATATGTTCCTTTCCCGAATGCTAGTGACCGTGGCGTGCCTCGGGTCCGTTCTGGCCGGCAGCGCCTTTGCCTCTCCGGCTCGCGCGGCGGCGCCGTCATCCTCGGAACTCGAAGCGTTTGCGAACAGCGTCGATGCGGAGCTCCGCACGGACATCCTGCCGTATTGGATAAAACACTTCAGAAATCCGGCAGGACCGGGCTTTTGGGGCGAGATCGAGAATGACGGTACGGTGCGTCCGGATGCGCCGATCGGCTGCCTGCTCACCTCGCGCATCCTGTGGACGTATTCGGCGGCCTACCGTCGCACGAAGGATCCCGCCTACCTGGCGATGGCGCAGGACGCCTATGACACGCTTCAGAAACGGTTTTGGGACGCCAAGGACGGCGGCTTCCTCTGGAAGCTTTCGCCCGACGGTCGGATTCTTGACGGCCGAAAGGAAGTCTACGGGCAGTCGTTTGCGATCTATGGGCTGGCAGAATATTACCTGGCGACCGGCAACCAGGCGGCGCTTGACCGTGCGATCGAGGTTTACCACCTGCTTGAAAAATACAGCCACGACCGTGCGCACGGCGGCTATCTGGAGGCCTTCACCCGCGATTGGAAGCGTCCGCCCGGTGCGCGCCTGAGCGACATCGGACCCGAATACGCCAAGTCGCAGAACACGAATCTTCACCTGATGGAGGCGTATACAAACCTACTGCGGGCGTGGCCCGATGCGGGGCTCCGGACCAATCTGCGTCAGCTGGCCGAGGTGATGATCACCCACGTCCTATCGCCGGACGGATCGCACCTGATCCTATATTTCGACGCGGACTGGACGCCACGCTCGACGACGACGTCCTTCGGCCACGATATCGAGTTCAATTGGCTCCTGACCGAGACGGCAGGCGTCCTGGGGGATCCGGCGTTTGAGGCGCGGGTGAAGCCGATTTGCCTGAAGATTGCGTCGGACACCCTGGCCGAGGGCGTCGACAAAGACGGCGGGTTGATGAACGAGGCAAATCCCGCGGGGGTGATTACGGACGGCAGCAAGGAGTGGTGGCAGCAGGCCGAGGCGCTGACCGGGTTCATCAACGCGTATCAACTCTCTGGTGACCCGAAATATTATCAGGCTGCGCGCGGCGTGTGGCGTTTCATCGAGACCCACCTCATCGACCACGAGCACGGCGAGTGGTTTTGGGGCGTCGAGAGGGACGGAAGCCTCGAGCCGCACCGCTACAAGGCGGGCTTCTGGAAATGCCCGTATCACAACAGCCGCTGCTGCATGGAGGCCTCGACGCGCCTTTGGACCCTTGCGGCGGAATCAGCTGGCGCGCAGGCGCCGAACTGAACGCGCGTATCCCATGGATGGGTCCGGCGCCGCCACGAGGGTGAGCCGGACCGGGTGGCTCAGGCCTCGTCCCCGTAGCCGTTCGGATGGCCCGAGTGCCAGCGCCAGGCGGTGGCGATGATGGACTCGGCGTCGGGGAACTTCACCTTCCACCCCAGCTCGCGCTGGACTTTGGACGAGTCGGCGTACAACGCGGCGGGGTCGCCAGCTCGGCGCGGCGACTCGATGACCGGGATCTTGCGCCCGGTGATCTTCTCCACGGCCCGGATGATTTCGCGCACGGAGAAAGGTTTTCCCGTACCGAGGTTGTAGAAATAGCGCTGACCGGGTTCGCCGAGCTTCGGAAACACGGCGATGTGGGCGCGGCTCAGGTCGTCGACGTGCACGTAGTCGCGCAGACAGGTGCCATCGGGTGTGGGGTAGTCCGTTCCGAAAATCTGCAGATTGGGGCGTTTGCCCACGGCTGCGTCGATGGCCAGGGGAATCAGGTGAGTCTCGGGATTGTGATCCTCGCCGATGGCGCCGTCTTCCGATGCGCCGGCGGCGTTGAAGTACCGGAAGGCGGCGAAACTCAGGCCGTGGGCGGTCGCCAGAGCCTTGAGCACGTTTTCGACATCGAGCTTCGTCTGGCCATACGGATTGATCGGCGCCTGCGGCAGGTCTTCCGTCATGGGGAGGTGGTCAGGGCTGCCGTAAGTGGCGCAAGTGGAGGAAAAGACGAACTTCTTTACACCCACCTCCAGCATGGCGCCCAGCAGTCGGAGCGTGGCGGAGACGTTGTTCTCGTAATACTTGAGCGGCGCGGTGACCGACTCACCGACATAACAGTAGGCGGCGAAGTGCATCACCATCTCGATGGACTCCTTGCGCAGGATGGTCTTGAGCGTTTCCGCGTCTCCGAGATTGGCCGCGTAAAAGGGCAGTTCTGTGGGCACGGCCCGACGGTGTCCATACACCAAGTTGTCGAGCACCACGGGACGGTGCCCGGCGGCGATCAGTTGGCGGACGCAATGGCTGCCGATATACCCGGCGCCTCCGACGACAAGGACGTTCATAGGGGAAAGGAATAGCCTTGTATTGCGTTCTGCCCGGCCTTGGCTAGCGCTTTTTCCTTTTCCATGCGCGACTCGTCCTCCCGGATCGTCATCACAGGCGTCGGCCTGACCGCCCCCAACGGCAATTCCCTGTCGGAGTTCCGCGCCAACCTGCTCGCTGGCGTCGCGCACATCAGCGAGATCGACGTCCGCTACATGGGGAAGCTGCCGGCGGGTGTCTGCAATTTCGACCCGTTGAAGTATCAGAAACGCAAAGATATCCGGGTCGGCACGCGCGCAGGCTCGATCGGCGTCTACTGCGCCCGCGAGGCGCTGGCGGACGCAGGGGTGGCTCCCGAGGCGCTGAAGAAGGATCGCACCGGCGTGTACATCGGCATCACCGAGCACGGCAACGTCGAGACAGAGAACGAGATCTACAATATTTCTCAGTTCAAATACGATACCAAGTTCTGGAATCACTACCACAACCCGCGCACGGTCGCCAACAACCCTGCGGGTGAGGTATCGTTGCATCTCGGCTCCACGGGCCCCGCCTACACGTTGGGCGCCGCCTGCGCAGCGGGTAACGTCGGCTTGATCCACGCCAGCCAGATGCTCCGCCTGGGTGAGGTCGATTTCGCGATCTGCGGCGGCGTGAGCGAAAGCGTCCGCACCTTCGGCATTTTCGCCGGCTTCAAGTCCCAGAACGCCCTCGGAAGTCATCCGACCGACATCAACAAGAGCTCCCGCCCCTTCGATGTGTCGCGCAATGGCATCGTGATTTCGGAGGGCGGCTGCTTTTACACCCTGGAGCGGCTCGAGGATGCGCTGGCTCGTGGCGCGAAGATTTACGCCGAAATTTCCGGTTATTGCATCAACAGCGACGCCACCGACTACGTGCTGCCCAATCCCGAGCGACAGGTCGAGTGTGTGCGCGCCGCGATCGCCAAGGCGGGACTCCAGCCTCGCGATATCCACATCGTAAACTCCCACGCGACCGCCACCCCCATGGGCGACATCCAGGAATGTGAAGCCCTGCGAGCCGTCTTCGGCGACGACTGCACGGAAACGTCGATCAACAACACCAAGAGCTATATCGGTCACTGCATGGGCGCGGCCGGGGCCTTGGAGCTCGCAGGCAACCTGCCGTCGTTCGACGATCTGACGGTTCATCCGACCATCAATATCGACCAGCTCGACCCCAAGTGCGCGCTGCCCAATCTTGTCATCAACACGCCCAGGAAAGTTGCCAAGGTTGACACAATCCTGAACAACTCCTTTGGAATGTTGGGAATCAACTCGACTCTGATCGTAAAACGTTACTTCGCCTAATCCACCGACTGCCGTAAGACCTATGACCAAAGACGAATGCAAGAAGCTCGTCCTCGACATCATCGCGGACATTGCCCCCGATGAAGATTTGTCGAATGTGAAGCCAGACGTTCGTCTGCGCGATCAGCTCCAGCTGGATAGCATGGACTTCCTCGATATCGTGATGGAGCTGCGCAAGCGCCACGGCATCGAGGTGCCCGAAGCCGACTACCTGAAGCTCGCCTCGCTCGACAGTTCGGCCGAATACCTCGTGCCGAAGTTCGCCGCGCTCGGCAAGTGAGCGCCTGCAGGCGGAAGGCCGCCGCGCGCTTGAGGTCTGAGGGCTTTCCGTACTCCGGGAGGCCCTTGTTTTTTTCCGAACCGCCCATGTTCGACGTTCATACTCGATCTCCCGTGACTTCGACATTTGCCGCCTGCCCCAGCGGACGTCGGTTGCATTTTTCCGCGCGATGAGTGCCGAGAGCCCTCAGCCCTGGGATGTTGTCATCATTGGCGGAGGCCTTTCGGGCCTGGCTGCAGGCATCCGCTGTGCGCAGTTTTTCAAGCGTGTCGTGATCGTCGAGGCGCACAGCAAGCTGGGCGGACTCAATTCCTACTACCACAAGCTCGACCGCCGGCATCTTTTCAGCAACGGCCTGCACACCGTCACCAATTTTCGGCCCACCAGCCGCCGCTGGGGCCGCGATCTGGTGATGCGCAATCTCGGGATGAGCTGGGACGAGTTTGAAATCCGCCCGCCGCGTTACCCGTCGCGCATCTCGCTTCCCGGAGTGACCCTGGCATTCGACAACGATCCGCGCGTGCTCGAGGAGTCGGTGGCTGCGCGCTTTCCGTCGGAGATCGACGGGTTTCGGCGGTTGTGCGCCGTGGTCGAGAAGGAAAGCGTGGTGCTTCAGGCGAGCCACGCCGACTGCTTTGAATTTCTGCGCTCCTTTATTGCCTCGCCCGAGCTCGTCGCCGCGCTCGCGCTGCCCATCCTCTGCTACGGAGCGCATCAGGAGGGCACCATCGATTCTCGCCTGTTTTCCATACTCTTTCGCTCGCTCCTGATCGAGGGCTGCGGGAGTCCCGTCGACATCAAGTCGATGCTCGACCGGCTGCAGACTCGCTTCAGGTCGCTCGGCGGCGAACTGCTCACGCGCTCGCCGATCGCGTCGTTGACCGTGGATGGGGGGCGAGTCCGGGCGGCCACGCTTGCGGATGGACGGGTGATCGAAGGCGTGCGCTTCCTGTCTTCGGCGGGGCTCTCGGAGACGGGAAAACTCTGTGGATCGCAATGGGGAAAGCCGGGCACGATCTCGGTGTTTCAATGGATCGGCGCCTATGATCGGCCGCTCGAGCAGTTCGGCATTCGTGACACCCTTCATTTTGCCGCGAGCCGCGTCGACTACACCTGGCGAATTCCGGGCGACCGGGTTTTCAGCGACCTGATCACGTATTCGGCGAACGACAATTATGCGTTTCCGCAGCCGGGACATGCTCATTTCAAGATCTCGTGCTTTTCCCATGCGAGCGAATGGAGCCTTGCTGATCGCGATGCCTACGCTGCGCAGAAACGCCGCTACGCCGACGAGCTGCTGCGGATCACCTACGGGTATTATCCCGAGCTCTCGCAGGCCCGGCCGCTCGTCGAGGATTTGTTCTCGCCGCTGACCGTTGAGCGTTACACCCACCATCCGGGTGGCACGATCTACGGCGGCGCGGAGAAAACATGGGATGGACGCACCGCGCTGCAAAATCTCTTCATCATCGGCAACGACCAAGGGGGCGTCGGGATCATGGGCGCCATGACCAGCGGCGTGCTCGTATCCAATCTTCAGGTGATTCTCTCGAAGGCCGGATGAGACGGTTGGAGGACCGGGGACGGGATGGGAACGGCTCGGGCGGGACCCGGGATCTCAGTTGCCATCCGAGACTAGGTAGGCCTCGACGAGCGCGTTGCCTGAGCCTCCGTCGGATCCCTTGATTTCGGCCGTGTACAACCCGGCGGGGAGTGTGACCAGCAGCGCAGAGTCGTCCGGAGTCGTGAGCGGAAACTCCCCCACGGCGGCGGCAGCCTGGGCGATCAGCGTGGCTTGCGTCGCATCCGACTCCCAGCCGGTGTTGGTAGCGATCACTGTGCCGCTGCGGTCGTAAAGCGTGATGCTCGGCTTGGCGATGGTGTTGGTCACG
>JAJXYI010000453.1 GCA_021780625.1 bacterium
GCGCCGCAACTGACCCTGGTCGTCCGGGTGTGTGGCGTGAAGAAGGTCCGCCAGCGTTCCCTGGCAGGCCGCGTCTCCCAGGATTCCGATGCACTCCGGCGACCATGCGATCCGGTCGTCCGCCGGGGTCCATTCCCACACGCCCATCCCCGCGGCATCGAGGGCGAGGTCCAGGCGTTCGCGGCCCTGGCGCAGGAGCGCATAGGCCCGCTTCCGCTCGGTGACATCGTGCTGGATCACGATCGTGTGTGTGATCCGACCCTCGGTGTTGCGGATGGGCGCGATGTTAAGCTCCACGTCGAACGGGGTGCCGTCCTTCCGGTAGTTGATTCCGTCGCCCTTGAACCCTTTTCCCTGGCTCAGGTGAGCGGCGATCTCGGCGAGCAATGCCTGGCTGGTGAGAGGCCCGTGGAAGATTTCGGGCGTGCTTCCGACCGCTTCCCCCGCGGGGTAGCCCGTGAGGGCGGTGAATGCTGGATTTACAAACTGGATACGCGGTCCGGAGCTTCCGGCTGGCTCGGTCATGATGATGATCGATTCCCTGGCCTGCTCCATGGCGGCCCCCAGCAGACGGAGCGATTCCTCGGCTGCCTTTCGGTCGGTGATGTCCTGGGCGATCCCGGTGAGCCGCACCAGGCGGCCAGCCTCGTCCTTGACCGGGAAGCTGCGATCCAGGACCCAGCGCGTGGTGCCATCCGGGCGGACCACCCTGTATTCACACTGGAACTTCCCGTGTTCGAGCAGACCCTCCAACGCCGCGAACACGGCGGGTTTGTCGTCGGGGTGGATGTTGTCCACGAAGTTGGTCGGATCGGCGTATGCGCTCTCGCAGGAACGCCCCCAGATCGTCTCGAAGGCCCGATTCACGAACAGGATTTTCGTCATCTTCGGGTCGGTCATCCAGAACACGTCGGCGATGTTGTCGGCCAGATCGTGGAATTTCTCGTCCGAAGCCCGAAGGGCCTCCTCGGCGCGTTTGCGCTCGGTGATGTCGCGGTCGATTCCCCGGTAGCCCAGCCAGCGGCCCTCGTGGTCGAAGAACGGGACCCCGGTGGTCTCGAGCACCACGAGAGTGCCGTCCCGGTGGAGGTTCGTGTTCACGAGAGCTTGGAACGGAGCGCGATTTGCCACCGTGGCGTGCAGCGCCTCCCGGACCCGCACGACCTCCTCCGGCGGCATCAGGTCGAACGGCGTCTTGCCCACGATGTCATCCGGACTGTAGCCGAGAAGCTTGGCAACCCCCTGACTGACGTAAGTGTAGCGCATCTGCTCGTCCACCTCCCAGATCCAGTCCGGCGTGTTCTCGGCGAGATAACGGAAGCGTTCTTCGCTTTGACGTAGCGCGGCTTCAGCGGCGCGGCGATGCGTGACGTCGCGCTTCACCGCGATGAAATGCGCGATGCGCCCGTCGGGCCCGCGCATCGGGGCTATGCTCATCTGTTCGGTGTACAGGACGCCGTCCTTGCGGCGGTTGACCAGCTCTCCACGCCACACCTCGCCGGCGTTGATGGTCCGCCAGAGCGTTTGGTAAAAGGCGTCGTCCTGGCGGCCGCTTTTCAGAATCCGGGGATTCCGACCGATCACCTCGTCCGAACGGTATCCCGTGATCGCGGTGAATGACGGATTGACGGATTGGATCGTCCCTAGCGCGTCGGTGATCACGATCGCATCCGCGGCCGCGCTGATCGCACTGGACTGCACACGAAGCCATTCCTCGGTGCGTTGTCGTTCGGTGATATCCCGGAAGCCGAAGAACCGCCCGACGCCATCCCCATCGATCGGATGGGGGCGGGAGTCGTGTTCGAAAACACGTCCGTCGACGAATCTGAGCGGCTCGCCGCCTCCGGTGGGCGGAGCGCTCGTGGGATCGAGCAGGGTCTGTTCGAGTACCTCGGGATTCCTGAGGTGAATCCTGATCAGGGCCAGGAGTTGGTCGCGACCCATCGCGGTGACGGCATTCTCCGAGGAGTGCCACAGGCTGGCGAAACGACGATTGCAGATCACGACCCTGCCGCTGGCGTCGACGACCAGGATGCCGTCGGTGGTGGCGTCGAGCGTGGCGCGAAGGAGCGAGTTGGCGCAGGCGAGTTCCAACTGCGGCAGGGACCCTGGCTGGGAAGGCTCGCCTGACGCTGGCGATTCCGCCAAGCCGGCGAGCTGGGCGGGCTCGGACGCTCTCGACACCGAATGACTGCGTGGACGCGATTTCATGAAGATGAATGGCGTTGGCTCAACGCCCCTCGGGGCCGGCTGAGTGCCGCGAGACGGGGAGCGATTGGTGGTGGCGTTGGGACGACGGAGAGTCGCCGGAGTTTGGGGTTTTGGCCAACGGAGGTGCGCGTTTGATGCGACCAGGTGGCGCGTGCAAGTGGCTCTGATGCCCGAGCCGGCCAGGTGACTGGAGGGGTTCCGCGGAGGATTTGCAGAACTTGGGGTGGGGTGGGGCTTGGACTACAATTCCGCGTCGGCGGAACGACGGTGGAGCGGCAGATGCTGCGGGCCACCATCGGGGATTCAACCCGGACTGGTGGAAGGTGGCAAGCCATTGGAGGCGTGCCAATTTCGGTCCGCGGCGGCTCCGGGCGACGGGGTGTGTAATAGACTCCTATGACATGACGGGGGAGCGGCGCGTTCGGTATGCTGAACGCTCACCTTGGAGCCCCCCTTGATATTCATGGTGAATCTCGAGGCGGTGCCCCATCGAGCCAACCAGTACCCCCTACAATGAGAAGATACCAACGAAAGCTAACGTCGTGCACGCGTTGGGCCACCCTGGCCTCCCTCTGCGCGTTTGCCGCGACGCTTGGCGCACATGCCCAGTCGGCGCCAGCGTCCGCTTCGGACGCCTCCGCATCCAGTGATGACGACACGATCCAGTTGTCGCCATTCACCGTAAACGCCTCGAGCGATTCCGGCTATTCCGCAACGGATACCCTGGCCGGCACCCGTGTGCGCACCAAGCTCGCCGATGTGTCGTCGGCGATCAATGTCGTGACCGCCAAGTTCCTCCAGGACACCGGCGCGACCAACAATCAGAGCCTCCTGATCTACACACCGAGCACGGAGGTCGGCGGCATCTACGGCAACTTCTCGGGCGTCGGTGGCAACACGACGTTCAATGAGAGCACCAACCTGCTGCGCCCCAGCCAGAATACCCGTGTCCGCGGGCTCGATGCGGCCGACAACACGACCGACTATTTCCTCACGGAAATTCCCTGGGACAGCTACAACGTCGGTCGCGTCGATATCCAGCGCGGCCCGAATTCGATCCTCTTCGGTGTCGGCAGCCCCGCCGGCATCATCAACGCCTCACTCAACGAGGCTGCGTTCAAGAATTCGAACACGATCGAGAACCGCGTCGACAACCACGGCTCGGTGCGCGGATCGGTCGATATCAACTACGTTCTCCTCAAGGACGAACTCGCGGTCCGTGTGTCTGCGCTCGACGACCTGACACGCTACGAGCAGCGGCCCGCCTTCAATCACGACCATCGCATCTACGGAGCCGTCCGGTTTGATCCCCAGCTCTTCGCCAACGGTCACACCACGATCCAGGCGAATGCCGAGGACGGCAATGTGAACGCGAACCGCCCCCGCGATCTCCCGCCCATGGATAAGATCACGCCGTGGTTCCAGCCGGTCGGAGCCGCGGGCAGCGGGACCTTCGGGATGGGCAAGCTCACCGCCAACCCGAACACCACCTATAACAAGTACATCAGCAATCCCGCCGGTTCGATCTTCTCGAATACGTTCATGGGACGCATGTACGCGACCGACATCGCCATGTACTTCAATGGCGACACCTCGACGCCCACCGCCCTGAACTCCCTGGGCTTCGGCACGAGCATCATGGAGCCCTTCCTCAACAACGTCATCGTCGACGCGAAGGGCAACGTGATCCAGCCCGCCACCGGAATCAACGGACTCGTCGCCGGACGTTATCTGGGCATCCCGAGCACCAACCAATGGGCCACCACGAGCGTCGCCGGACTGCCGGGAGGCGCGTACTACGTCGACAAGACGATCTCCGATCCGTCGATCTTCAACTTCTATCGCAATCTGCTCGATGGAAACAACAAGCGCGAGTGGCAGAAGTGGAATGCCGAGAACTTCTCGCTTCAGCAGACCTTCCTCGACGACCGCCTGGGCTTCGAGTTCGCCTACAACCGCCAGCGGTATCAGGACGGTCAGTACGCGCTGCTGGGCGGCCAGCAGTACGCGATCAGCGTCGACATCAACACGAACCTGATCGACGGCAGCCCCAATCCGAACGTGGGCAGGCCCTATGTCGCGAACAGCGGCCAGTCGGGCGGCGGCCAGTCGTTCATCAACCGCGACAACTACCGCTTCACCGCCTTCGGCGAGCTGCGCGCGTCGGACTTCCTCGGACACACCCCGCTCGCGGGCATCCTGGGTCGCCATCGGTTCACCTTCCTCGCGGAGCAGGATGAGAAGACGGACCAGTCGAGGTCCTTCCTGCAGTGGGCGACGGATCCCTCCTTCGCCCAGATCACCGGGCAGCCCAACGCCACGCTGCAGACCGCGGCGCGTTACGTCGACTGGGTCGCCTACCTGGGCAAAGGGAACCTGCTGAACGCGTCCTCGGCCGCGGGTGCCAACCTGCCGCGCATCACCGGCACCATTTCGCCCGCCGGCTACCAGACCGTCCGCTACTTCAGCACGCAGTGGAACGCCCCCACCGTGGACCCGGCCGCTCCGTATTCGTACACCACCTACGACACCAGCGGGAATGCCGTGTCCAACACCGGCACGCAGAAGGACAATCCGGCCAACTACGTCGGCTGGACCACCGCCAACGTGGAC
>JAJXYI010000675.1 GCA_021780625.1 bacterium
CGGTCAAAGCCGCGCCGCAAACAGACAAAGGCCACCGTCACGCCCACGAGAAAGACAGGCCACGATTCCCGGAGGCAGAGCCAATAGAGCCTCGTTCCCAACAATCCCAGCAGGATCCCGAGCACGATCATCACGAGCGTTCCCGCCCTGAATCCGGGAAACAGATCCCTCCGTCGGTTGAGCAGGGGTAGCGAAAGGCACGCGGCGGTCAGACCCGCGTCCGCCTGCCATGAAATGGCCGGACTCGCCGCACGCGCCGCGAATACCAGCCCGGCCAGCGCCACCGCGAGCGCAGAGACATGCCACTGGGCGGCCGCACGGTGCAGCCCCGGCACGACGCCAGCGACCGTCGTGTGCATCACCTCGTGCAAGGGCCCCAGCAAGAAGGCACCGACCACCAAGGGCCCCACGGCCACCAAGGTTACAAACCAGACAATTGGCATTCGGTCATGCAGGAGGCCGGCGACCTCCAGGCAGGCGCACCAACCGTAGAGGCCCACGAACAGCAAGGTCCGAAATGGCCGCAGGATTCTCAGGTAGGTTCGAGCGTTCATGGCTGCGGGTGCGTTCTCATGTCAAATCATGCGTCCCGATCTCGTTTCGATGACAGTGAGGTCGGCCACCCGGAAATCCCTGCGCAGAACCGCGCGATACGCCCAGGCTCCAATTCCTCCACCGAACACCGCCCAGGCCACGAGAAATGCCAGACCGTCCTGTTTCTCGAACTGGAGCGGCAGGGTAGCCATCAGCGCAGCCACAGACATCGCGATCCCGATCGAGACAAGCGGAACGTAATAGGCCAGCCGGCTTGTGAGGTTCGCCAGGGCGAGCCGAATTCCCGCCCCAAGGGCCAACGCGATCGGCAGCGCGGAGAGTATCAGCAGCGTGATGAGCGCGAAGGGATACAGGACCGCCAGGTGGGGCGAGCCCTCGACCAACGCATCGACGCCAAGGAGCGTCGCACTGGCCGAGAGAAAGAACGCCGCCAGCAACACCGCGCAGATCGACAACGAGAACATGCAGGCGTAGTCGGCATAGCGACGACGAGAAACCGGCAGGCGGAGGCGGGGAAGTGCGGTGCTGCTCATCTGGGCCACCACGAAACCAAGCACCAGGTACATCTGTTCGAGCGTTCCTCGGATCGAGTCTCCAAGATGGATGGCGAGCCCCCCGGTCCGCAGAGCCTCAAACCCGCGCCTCAGTCCCTCGTGGCTCCCCTGCGGATTCAACAGCGGCAGGCCACCACCGACCAGCACGAACACCGGTCCGAAAATCAGCGCGCTCGCCAGGAAGCCTTTCACCGCGCGTTCGGTATTACCGAAACGGATACAGAACAGCGTCTTCAGCCACAACCAAAGCGAGTCGTCCACGGGCTCCTGCGGCCACGATTGCGATGCTGACGACGCGCCCTTTCTCCGCCGCACCAGGACGCCCGCCGCCCGCCTCAGTTCCAGCGCCGCCATGACCAGCATCTGGTAGTGCACGTACGGTCGCCGTCCCCGCGCGAGGACACGCCTGCGGTCGAAGCAGTGGCGGAAGCCCCGAACGGCGACGACGATCGAAACGGAAAAGATCGCCAGACCAACGACCGTCTGCGTCTCGCGGTCCAGATCGAGCACGCAGGCCGCCGCAACCGCATTCAAGGCCACCGCTCCCATGCGCCACGAATCGAACCACCGCGAGGACCCACGCTCGAAATACAGAGGCAAGGCCAGCAGCGTGACGACCATCCCCGCCGAAAGGGCGACCGAATGCCCGGGCAGTCCCCACGCACAGACGCCCGTCAGCAGCACCGCCGCGCTCACAAATGCCACGGCATGGACTCGCAAGAACGCACGATCGACGCCGGGCATCCACGCACACCCTCCCTGATGTAGGACGTATTCGAGCGGCCAGAGCAGACCCCGACCGACGACCAACGGCGCGACCACCAGGCACATCAGCAGCCGTATCACTTCCGGATGCGACGGAAATGCCGCGTGTAGGAGTACCCAGCCCAAAAGGACCTCGACGCCCGCAAAAGCGGCGACGTCCGTGGGGCGCAGGATCTTGAAATAGGTTCGGAGATTCACGTCGTCCTCTTGCGGGTGATCAGCGGAAACATCTCCTCCAGGTTCAGCGGGCGCGACCGCACCTCGACGTCGTGCCGCTCAGCGAAGCGCGCGGCGGCGTCGGGCTCCGCGGTGCGCACCCGCATCACCGCCTGACGCCAGTTGCCCTCCCGGCTCAGGACATAGGGCTCGTCGAATTGCCCCGGAAGCTCGCCCCGCCGGGGCAGCACGGTCCACTCGGCGAAACTCTCCTGCAGCTCGTCATAGGCCGCATTCTCCACAAGTTCGCCCGCATCAAGCGCGATCACCCAGTCGACGATCTTCTCCACGTCGCTGAGCAGGTGCGAGGAGATCACCATCGTGCACCCGTCGTCCCGGAGCCGCTCGAGCAGCACGTCCAGCAGCTGCATGCGCACGATCGGATCCAGCGCCCCCGCGGGCTCGTCGAGCAGGAGCAGCGAGGGGCGGTGGCACACGCCCAGGAGGATTCCCACCTTCTGACGATCTCCGGGACTCAGCTCAGCAATCCGGCGCTTCGGATCGACCTCCAGCGCCTCGGTCAACCGCCGCTCCAGATCGCGATCCCACCCCGGGTAAAACGAGGCGTTGAAATCCAGGTGCTGCCGAACGGTCATCCACTCGATGCACCGCCCCTCCTGCTGCACCACGCCCAGACGCGTGAGCTGCGGGGTGTCGAGATCCACCGTCGGAACACCCAGCGTCTCGATCGTGCCTTCGCTGGGCAGGATCAGTCCGCTGGCCAGGTTGAGCAGGGTCGATTTCCCCGCCCCGTTGCGCCCGAGCAGGCCCACCACCCGCCCCTCGGGCAGGTCGAGTGTCAGGCCTTTCAGGGCCGTGTGCCGGCCATAACGTTTGGTCACATTGCGCGCCACCACCGGGCGCACCTCGGTCAGGGTGTCAGTCGTGTTCATGCTGGTGTGCATTGAGGGTTTCCTTGAAAAGTCGCAGGGCCTCCCCGTCGCTCACGCCGAGCTGCCTCGCCGTCGTCGCCGCCGCCTCGAGCGCCTTGCGCAGGACCTCCGCGCGCGCCGCCGCCGCCTGGCCGCCCTCCGCCGCCCGTACCGTGAGCGTCTGGCCGCGCCGCCGCTCGAGCACGCCCTCCCGCTCGAGCAGACCATACGCCTTGCTGATCGTCATCGGATTCAGCGACAACGAAGCCGACAGCGCACGCGTCGACTCCATCTCCTCCCCAGGCTTCAATACCCCCGCCGCAATCTGGAACTTGATCTGATCCATCAGCTGCCGGTACGCGGGCACGCCGTTGTGGTGATCGATGACAAGAACCGGAGGCATGGCTGGCTTGTGTGTCACTGTGTATTACTTCAGTAATACGGTTCGTCAATTCGAAATTCAAACGTGGCCGAATTCGACTTTCCATCCGCCCGAAAACGGCTTGCAGACGCGGCTTGAGGCGAGGCACCTTGGTCGCCCCCGTTCGCATGGCCTCCAAAATCCGAAAAGCTCTGATCACGGCGGCCGGTCCACGCCAGCGCCGCCTGCCCCTCCAGTCGCTCACCGACCGCGACGGCACGTCCAAGCCCGCACTCGCAATCATTCTCACCGAGCTGCTCGACGCCGGCATCGAAAAGGTCGGGCTTGTGCTCGCCCCAGGCGACCGCCCCGCCTACCAGTCCGTGCTCGAGGCTTTCGAGAATCACCTGGTCTTCGTCGAACAACCCGTTCCCCTCGGCTACGGCCACGCTGTGCTCTGCGGCCGCGATTTCGTGGACGGTGAACCGTTCCTCCTGCAGGTCTGCGATCACCTCTACGTGAGCCGCGCCCAGACCAGCTGCACCCGCCAGCTCCTCGAGGTCGGCGCCGAGGAGCGCTGCTGCCTGTCCGCCGTGCAGTCCACCCACGAGAGTCTCCTGCGTTTCTACGGCACCGTCGCAGGCTCCCTCCTCCCCGGAGGCAAGGGCCTCTATCAAATCGAGAACGTCATCGAAAAACCCACGCCCACCGTCGCCGAGCAACAGTGCGTCGTGCCTGGCCTGCGCAGAGGCCATTATCTCTGTTTCTTCGGCATGCACCTGCTCAACCCCGTGATCTTCGAGCTGCTCGAAAACGCCCTGCTCGATGCCGGAGACGGCCGCATCGGCCTGTCCCCCTCCCTCGCCCGTCTCGCCCAGCGGGAGAAATACCTCGCACTCGAAATCGCGGGTCGCCGCGCCGATCTTGAAGCCCCCTTCGGCCTGCTGCGCGCCCAGATCGCCCTCGGCTTGAACGGAGCCGCGCGCGAGGAGGTCCTCGCCGTGCTCGCCGAGGAACTCGCCGCCGATTCCAGCGCCCGCCGCTGAAGCCGGAACCAAGCGCTCCCGTGGATACGACTCTCACCGCCCTCGTCGAAGGCACTTCGGCCGACAACGCAGGCTTCGAATCCCTCTGTCTCCAGGCAGATCGCGCCGGCCTCGAACGCCTCGCCTCGGATCTCGAAGCCTACCGCCACGGCCCCGGGAATTTCTATCACCGCGTCCGAGCCGTGTTCTGCCTCGCCGCCCTCCACCGCTATTTCCTGCCTCGCCACTTCCCGTCCGACGCCGAGGGCTCAATTCCCTTCGAGGGCCATCGGCTCGCCATGGACCGCCGCTACGAGGAGGCCATCTCGGTCTATCTCGCACATCAGCAGCGCCACGGCTCCTCCGACCCCCTCAGCAGCGCGCTCGCCGCCGCCTATTCCGGCCTCGCCTTCAAGACCCTCGCCCATCAGGTCCAGCGCACGGTCCGCCAGGTGCGCGGTAACCAGTGG
>JAJXYI010000471.1 GCA_021780625.1 bacterium
CCGATCTCGGCGCGGCGATCGTGAACCTGGTGCTCAGCAGCGTCGGTTACGTCGCGAATGCAAAGCAATCGGCGTCAGTCCTGGGCGGCCTCCGGCACCTGATGGGTACGCTGCCCGCGGCGGGCGGCCTGCTCGTTGCGGGCCTGGCGTTGTTCTACGAAATCGACACCAAGCGCGAGCGCGAGATCGGGGCGGCCATCGCCGCGCGGGTGCGGTCGGTCGCTGCAGGGCGGCCATCGGATTCCTGAGTACAGGGGGCGAAGATCCGCTTCGACCGAGGCCCCTCGCAGTGAGTCGAGCCCATGGGACATCGAGGCTGTGGCGTCTGAACCTCCGATGAGGGGCAGAACGGGTGGCCATTGTCCCCGCTCTCACCATTGAATCTCAATCACGCTGAACCCCAGGATGCGCCCTGACCGACACACCGCCTCACAAACCCCGCGCCCCCTAATGGGCACGGGGCCCCTAATATCAAACCGTGAACCGTTACGTAATGACCTGAAATGGCCATTTAACCCTGTCCGGCCACGACCCTGATTCAATGAACGCGCGACGACTCCAAGAGGGTGCCCGCAGGCATTCAACTTCCAGGGAAACGACCACAAACAAGAAAACCCGGTTCTCAGATCCGCCAGCGAATGCAGGTGCATACGCGGCCGGACTCGCGGTACCGGAACGCAATCCCAGGTTCGAACTCGACTCAGTTCAACGCCAGGCCTCCTGGCTCACAACTTCATCCGGTCGACGAAATCCTTCGGCTCCCAGTCGCTGCCGTCGGCACGATACGCGATCGTGCCATTCGGGCTGATCAGGAGCGTCGCGAGCGTGTGCTGGATGATGCCGCCCTTGAGCTGCGCGAGCACGCCAAACTGGGTGAGCAGGTCATTCACCGCCTGCTCCGGTCCGGTGAGAAACGAAAAGTTGCTCGTGTCGATGCTGCGGTCCTTCGCGTACTCCTTGAGCACGCCCGGGGTGTCGTTCTTAGGATCCAGCGTGATCGAGATGAATTCGACGTTCTTCACGCCCGCCTTCTTCGCCAGCTGCTGAGTCTGGACCATCTTGGAGGTCTCGAGCGGGCACATGTTGGCGATCGGACAGCGCGTGTAGATGAAGTCGATCATCACCATCTTGCCCTTGAAGTCTGCGGCGGTGACCACCTTGCCATCCTGGTTGTACAACACGAAGCCAGGCATCTTCTCGCCCAGTTCGCGATAGGCCCCGGTTCCGCGCGAGACCGTGTTATCGCGCAAGCTGCGTTCGCCCTGGCCAATGGCCTTGTCGCCAGCCTGGTCGTCCGGCCAGACATCCTCGAGCTGGGGGAGTCCCTTGGCGTCCGGGTTCATCATCGCGCGGATGCGCTGCCCGGCCTTCGCGTTGGCCAGGTCGCCCGGAGACATGCCGTACTCCATCGTCATCGCGGGCATGTAGCCCGGGATCGCCTGATGGTTCAGAAGCACGGCGTGGTTCTTGAGGTCGACCGACACGATCACACCCCGGATCGGATACCGCTTCGGTGTCGCCGCCTCGGCCGCGTGGTCCTTCTTCGACCCCGAACAGCCCGTCAGCACAAGCCCCGCCCCCAGCACCAGCGCCAATCCGAACAGGGACAGGCAAATTCGGGCACAAGCCGGCGCTCGGCCAAGGGTTCCGCGGGGAAAGAATCGGCTCATGGGTCAAGGGAATCGGGTATAAAAAAATGTCAAAGGGGTTGCACAACCCGCCCGGGCGCATTCCGTGTGAGCCTCCCTGTCAGATGAACGAACCGTCTCCGTCACGCCGAACTTCCACCTACAAGCCCGCCCTGGCCTGGTTTTCCGCCATCGGCGGACTCTGGGTATTCGTGCTCGTCACGCTCGGCGCCTTCACGACGAGCATCGGCGCCGGGATGATCTTCCCCGACTGGCCTCTCTCCGACGGTTCGATCGACCCACACGGCTGGCTGCACAACATCGACATGTTCGCCGAGCACTCGCACCGGCTCAGCGCCATGACGATGGGAATCATCACCATCATCCTGTCGGTCTGGCTCTGGAAACGCGAAGAGCGCCCCTGGCTGCGCAAGCTCGGCTGGATTGCGCTGGGCCTCGTCGTCTTCCAGGGTCTTTTGGGTGGCCTGCGCGTCATGCTCAACGGTTGGCAGGTCAACGATTTCACGATGACGGTGGGCCAGATGATCCGCATCCCTCATGGCATTGTGGCCCAGCTTTATGCGTGCAACCTGCTCGCCATCGCCGCCGCCTGCTCGCGGCCCTGGATCGAGGGCCGCATCCCGGTCGCCCGCTCGCTCGCCCGCTTCGGAATCATCTGCTGCTGCCTGCTTCTGGTCCAGCTGACGGTCGCCGTGCTGATGCGCGACAATTTTGCAGGTCTCGCCATTCCATTCTTCCCCTACTCCAACATCCACGGCGGATTCCTGCCCGACGCGTGGAATTTCCGTGTCGGCTTGAACTTCACGCACCGCATGATGGCCCTCGTCCTCGCGGTGGCGCTGGTCCGCTACGCCTGGAAGATCCACACCGACCGCGGCTCGTCGATGGTGATGCAGGTCGGCGCCACCCTGATGGTGTGCCTGCTCGCAATTCAGATTCTGCTCGGGGCCAAAGTCATCTGGAGCCATCGCGACCCGCTCGTGACCACCGGCCACGTGGTCTGCGGCGCGCTCCTGCTGGTCACGACGTTTACCCTCACCTGGTTCGCCCATCGCGACCGCATTGAATCCGCTCCCCAGGCATGATCTCGACCACCCTACCCCGCGCCGCGGTCTCCGACTACGTTGAACTGACCAAACCCCGGCTGAGCGCGCTGTCGGTTCTCACCGCCCTCATAAGCTATCTCGTGGCCCGCACCGGCCAGATGGGCTGGCACTTTGTATTCGTCGCGGTAGGCACGGCGTTCTGCGCAGGCGGCGTGGCCGCGATCAACCAGTACATGGAGGCCGACACCGACGCCCTGATGCGCCGCACGGCGGACCGTCCGATCCCCTCGGGTCGGGTCGCCCCCGGCACGGCCTTCGTGATCGGCTGGGTCATGAGCCTGTCCGGACTCGCCATGCTCGACGCCTTTGTGAACGGCCCCAGCGCCTTCTTCGCGCTGATGACGATGGTGTGCTACCTCGCGCTCTACACGCCCGCGAAGCGCTGGTCGCGTTGGTCGACCGAAATCGGCGCCGTCGCCGGCGCGCTTCCGCCGCTGATCGGCTGGACCGCCGCCGAGGGTCACGTTTCCGCCCTGGGAGCCGTCCTCTTCGGCATCCTGCTGTTCTGGCAGATCCCCCACTTCATGGCGATCGCCTGGCTCTACCGGCGCGACTACGCGGCGGTCAAATTCCCGATGCTGTCGGTGCGGGACGAGTCAGGCCGCATCGTGGCAATCTGGTCGCTCATCAACACGGTGGCGCTCGTAATCGTGAGCCTGTTGCCCACCTTCCTCGGCTTCACCTCGTACGCCTACCTCGCGGTCGCCGCCGCGGCGGGCGGCTGGTTCCTCTGGCGGGCGGTCGCGTTCGTCCTTCCGGAACGTCGCGAAGTTTCCGCACGACGGCTGTTTTTCGCCTCCCTGAGCTACCTGCCCATCCTCCTGCTGGCGATGCTCGCGGACCGCTGGCTGATTTCTCGATGACCGTCGAATCCCTTCCCGCAATCAACGCGGCCTTCAACGGCCTGTCCACGGTGCTGATCACCGCGGGCTTCATCCTGATCAAGCAGGGCCGCAAGCAGGCCCATCGCGCCTGCATGCTCGCGGCGGCGGTGTCCTCGGCGTGCTTTCTTGTTGGATACGTGACGCACAAGGTCCTCGTGCACGGGGCCAATGCCCTGTTCGGCGGGCATGGCGCAATCCGGCCTGTCTATTTCACGATGCTCATCAGCCACATCATCCTGGCGATTGCCATCGTGTACCTCGTCCCGCGCACCTTCCTCTTCGCCCTCCAGGGCCGCTTCGACCGCCACAAGGCCTGGGCCAAATGGGTCTTTCCCATCTGGTACTACGTGAGCATCACGGGCGTGCTGATCTACTTCTTCCTCTACCAGTGGTGGCCCTCCGGTCGCTACGCGATCGGGATGTGATCGCCGGAGGCGGGCCTGCGATGAGGCCAGATGCCCCTGATGGATTGGCCACGAAAATCACGAAGCTTCGGGTGCTTCGGCTTCACGTTGCGTGCGCTGTAAGCGCGCCCCGATCAGGGCCGGCGGCCCTGCCGTCCGCCGTAGCCTTCGCGTAGGAGAATGGCTCCGTGGTTCAACCAAGAAAACGCAGCTAACCGAAGGGAACGAAGATAACAAAGAAGGCCAAGCCAGGCGATTACACGAACTCACCGAACCCAAAGCCACTCACCCAATCGGTGAATCAATCAAGGCGCTCGATTCTGTAGTAAGCTGTTTGTCCTTCGTTCCCTTCGTTGCCTTCTGTTCCATTCAATCGCCGAAATTAGGATGAAAAAAGCCGGTCGGAAACCGACCGGCTTTTTACCTAGTGGCAAAAACGGGGGGAACCCCGGAAAGTTACTTGACGGTCAGCACGCCGTGCATGCCCACCTGGAAGTGCGCCGGGAAGGTGCACAGGAAGGTGTAGTCGCCGGGCTCGGTCGGGGCCTTGAAGGTGATCGTGTCACTCTCATGGGGTCCGAGCAGCTTCGTGTGGGCGATGATCTCGTCGGCCTTGGCCGCCGGGATGTAGTCGGTCGCCGCAGCCGTGAGGGCCGCCGCATCGAAGGCCGCCGCGTCGGAGCCCTTCTTGAGAAGCACCCAGTTGTGCGCCATCGCCGCCTTGGGCTGGCTGCCGGTGTTCGTCAGGGTCAGCTTCACC
>JAJXYI010000426.1 GCA_021780625.1 bacterium
CTCAGCAATAACACCGTCTCCCGATGCGTAGCTCCACGCCGGATGAGTCCCGCTTGCCACGCGGCCCGGTGCCGCCGCATGCTGCGCGCATGAGCGGATTCACTCCCCCCGGGGAATGCCCAGTCTGTGGCGCCGACGTGCCGGCAAGTGCGCACGCGTGTCCGGAATGTGGTGCCTGCGCGGATACCGGCTGGAGCGAGGAAACCGTTTACGACGGCCTTGATCTGCCGGGGCAGGACGAGGATGCACCCGCGCCCCGGAGCCACTCCCGTGCCTGGCTCGGAGCCATCGCCCTGCTGACAATCGTCGCGCTGGTGCTCGTCTTCATCCTAGGCCGGGGATGAGGCCGCTACCGCCCGCACAACCCACCGTCCGGGTGCGACTTGCCACGTTGAACAGTGCTTGCTTGAAAAAGCGGGAAAGTTCTTAACAACTTGCGCGGCGCCGCCCTCCCCCCCTGCGACCCCGCCCCGCCCTTAGATGACCGACTCCACACCGTCTTCCGAAATCGTCATTCTCCGAGAACTGCTGGCCCGCGACACGGGCTTCGTCTCCGGCAGCGCCCTGGCTGCGAAGCTGGGGGTGAGTCGCGTCGCAGTGTGGCAACACATGGAGAAACTGCGGGCGCAGGGTTTTGGATTCCAGGCGGTCCGCGCACGCGGCTATCGGCTCACCCGCCGGCCCCGGGACATCAACCAGGTTTTCATCGAGGCCCTGCTCGACCAGCCAGGCGTCAGCTGCGACGTGCTCCTGCTCGATGAGATCGACAGCACCAACGACGAGGCCGCCCGACAGCTCGCCTCGGGACGCACCGCCCCCTTTGTCGTGATCGCCCGCCGACAGACGCGCGGACGCGGGCGTTTCGGGCGCACCTGGCATAGCGAGCGGACGGGAAACCTCTACGCCAGCTTTGGCTTCCGGCCTCAACTCTCGCCCGAAAAAATGCAGACGTTCACCCTCTGGATGGGAGTCTGCGTCTGCGAGCTGGTCGCCGGCCTGATTCGCATCCCGCCCGGCCTCAAATGGCCCAACGACCTGCTGTTCGACGGACGCAAGGCCGGCGGCATGTTGACCGAGGCACGCATGGATTCCGACATGATCCGCGACCTGGTCTTTGGCATCGGCCTGAATCTCCACTCCCCCGCCGGCGGATGGCCCGACGAGCTCGCACGGCGCGCCACCTCGCTGTCCGAACACTCCGCCCAGCCGCTGGACCTCAATCGTCTCGCCGCGGACCTGGTCGCCCATGTCCTGAGAGGTTACCAACGATTCGTGGACGGATCGTACCGCGACACCTTTGCCGACCAGTGGCAGCGTTTCGACCTGCTCCGGGGAAAACCCGTGGCCGTCCTCCATGGCGCCACGCGCGTGGCGGGAGCCGCGATGGGCGTCGACGACGAGGGCGCACTGCTCATCCGTGAGGACAGCGGCCGGATCCAGCGATTCCGGGCCGGCGAAGTCACGCTCGAGAAACCCACTGCGTAGTTCCGCCGTCCTTCCCGGCGCGTCCGTTTTGAGATTGTGCGCCGCGAGGCCCGCATCGAAAGTCCGCTCCTGGAATGAACGAAGCCGCGACACCCGCCATCGAAGTCACCCGCCTGGTCAAGCACTACGCGAGTGTCACGGCGGTCAACGGAATCAGTTTCACGGTGGCCCGCGGAGAAATCCTCGGGTTTCTCGGACCCAATGGAGCCGGCAAGTCGACCACGATGCGGATCCTCACCGGCTACCTGACCGCCACGTCGGGGAGTGCGAGCGTCTGCGGCCTTCCCGTCGCCACTCGTGCCGACGAGGTCAAACGCCTGGTCGGCTACATGCCCGAGAACAATCCGCTCCCGGAGGACATGCGTGTCACCGAATATCTCTATTACCGGGGGCGCCTCAAGGAAATGCCCCGCAAGCGGCTCTCACCGCGCATCGAAGAGGTGCTCGAGCTGTGCGACCTCAAACGGGTCCGCCACCGGATCATCGGAAAACTCTCCAAAGGCTACCGGCAGCGCGTCGGGATCGCCGAGGCTATCCTCGCCGAACCTCCCGTCATCATCATGGACGAGCCCACCATCGGACTCGATCCGCACCAGATCCTGATTGTTCGCGACCTGATTGCCCGACTGCGGGGCCGCATGACGGTCATCATCTCCAGCCACATCCTGCCGGAGATCGAGATGACCTGCGACCGGGTGCTGATCATCAATGCCGGGAGGGTCGTCGCGGAGGGAACCCCCGCGGAGCTTCGTCGGGAGGTCCTGGGGCAGTCGAGCTATCACGTCGAGGCTCAGGGCGAGGTGGACGCGCTGGTCGCGGTGGCCCGCCAGATCGAACCCTCGCTCGCGCTCGAGCAGGCCGGCGACCCCGACGCCATGGGCTTCCGCTCAATCCGGATGAACACGCGCCGCGACGACGACATCGGCGAGCAGCTGCTGAAGGCTTTTTCATCCGACAACCGCTTCCGGATCCGCGCATTGAGCCGCGAACACCCGACACTCGAGGACGTGTTCCTGGCGGCGACCCGCCGCAGCTGGGACGTGATCGATCCCGTCGGCCAGGCCTCGAAGCGGAAGGAAGAATGAACCCTCCGACCCCGAATCTGTCCACGACGCTCCTCTCATGACTCTCGTTGCATCCACGGCCGGGCACCGCGCAAGCCGCAGGCAATCCGCGGCGGCCGCCTGACGCCCGCCGCACACCCACTTCGCTTCATGCGCCATTTTTTCACCATCCTCGGCCACGAGATTCGCGCCCTGCTCGTAAATCCGAGCACCTACATCGCCGCGGTCCTCTTCCTCGGCGTCATGGGCTTCGTGTTCTCCGAAGTGCTGGACGTGTACAGCAAGATTCCCCAGGAGACCGCGCCCGCCGTCATCTTTTTCCGGTTCTTCCCCATCCCGGCGCTGTTCATCGTGCCGCTGCTGACCATGCGCTGCCTCGCGGAGGAGCGGCGGCTGGGCACAATCGAGACGCTGCTGACGACCCCGGTCACCTCCACGGAGGTCGTGCTGGGAAAGTACGGCGCCGCGTATCTGCTCTACGTGGGGCTGTGGGCCTGCACGGGCGGCTTCTTCTACATCCTGTATCGCTTTGCCGGTGACGCCCGCCTCATCGATCCGGGCCCGATGCTCGGTGGGTACTGCTTCATCGCCGTCTCCAGCCTGCTCTTCGTCGCGATCGGCGTGTTCTCCAGCTCGCTCTCGCGCAATCAGGCCGTGGCGGGAATCACCAGCTTCACCCTGCTGTTCGGCCTCATCGTGGGCCTGCACTACGCGATCCAGCTCCCCATCGTCCAGGCCGACCTTCCCCACCCGGTGCTCAGCGTGCTCGGCTCCGCCGCAATCCTCGACCACTTCTCCGACTTCAGCCGGGGCATCGTGGACACCCACGAGGTGCTCTTCTACCTCAGCAGCACGGCGCTCACGCTGATCTTCAGCATCCTGAGCGTGGAGGCCAAACTCCTACACAGCTAGGCCGATGCACTTCGAAAGCTTTCGCGCCGTCCGGTGGATGAGGACGCTCAATCTCATCCTCCAGGCAGTCCTCTTCACCACCTTCTTCGCCGGGCTCAACTTCCTCGCGATCCACTTCTCGTGGCGCTTCGACCTCACGCGCAGCCACCGCTACACGCTCTCCCCCGAAACCCGCTCGTACCTCCACGCTCTGAAGCGTCCCGTGCGGGTGGTGGCGACGTTCACCAGCGACTACGCCGACCAGGACTCCATCAACGACATCAAGGCCCTGCTGCGCGAATACGCCTTCGCCTCCGAGGCCAACGGAGCAGCCGGACACGTGACGGTCGATTATCTCGACGTCTACAAGAGCCCCCGCCTCGCGCGCGAGCTCGGTGTCGACCAGCCCAACACGATCTTCTTCATCTGCGGCGACCAGAAGCGCGCCGTCAGTCCGGGCGACCTGTACCGCATGCAGGACGGCGAGAAGCGGCAGTTCCTCGGCGAGCAGGTCTTCACCGCCGCCATCCTGGATGTCTCGTCGCCAGTCCAAAAGAAGATCTATTTCATGGCCGGACAGGGTGAGTACCGCCTCGACGACGTCAGCCCCAACCGGGGCCTGTCCACCCTGCGCGACGAGCTGCGTCTGCGCAATTTCGATGTCGAGACGATCGACCTGAGCACGGTGCGCAAGGTGCCCGACGACGCCGCACTCGTGATCGCGGTCGCCCCCCAGCGCGTCGACCCCTACGTCGAGGAGGAGCTGCGCCAGTACCTCAGCGACCATGCGGGCCGCGTCATCCTCCTGCTCGCGACCCGGACTCCCAGCGGGCTCAACCGGCTGCTCGATGACTGGGGCATCTGGGACCAGGACGTCATCATCCACGATTCGAATCCCGAATTCGTGACCGAGGACGGAGACCTGAACATCCGGACCTTCAACGCCAACAGCCCGATCACGCGCCCGCTCATCGAGCGCGATCTCACCCTCCAGGTCGGCGAGTGCCGCTGCGAGATGCCGTATCCGGACAAGATGTCGGGCAGCGGCCTGACCATCACGACCCTGGCGGCGACCTCGACCACGGCCTGGGGCGAGCGCAACTACCGCCTGCGGCCACATCCGGTCTTCGACCCCAGCCAGGACCTGCGGGGCACACCGACCGCCGACCCGAAGAACCGGCTCGGGATCGCCGTATCCTCCGAGCGCGTACGCGCCCGGGAGAACATGCCCTTCAGCGTGCGCAACGGACGCATCGTCGTCTTCGGCGCCTCCGACCTCGTGGTCAACAACCGCATCGCCGCCTCGCAGGGCAACGAGACCATCTTCCTCAACGCCGTGAACTGGTGCGTCGACCGC
>JAJXYI010000690.1 GCA_021780625.1 bacterium
GATCTCGTTCGCCGGCCCGGGGAGCTTGCGGCGGCCTTCGCGACTGTCGACCGCCTCAGCCGGGCAAATTTCAAGGAGAGCGGCCTCTATCTTGAGAAATACGTCGAGCGGGCCCGGCACATCGAGGTGCAGATCTTCGGTGACGGGCGCGGCAATGTGGTGGCGGTGGGAGAGCGCGAGTGCTCCGTGCAGCGGCGAAACCAGAAGATCATTGAAGAAACGCCCGCGCCCCGCCTGACCGATGCGGTCCGCGCGAGCCTGTTCGAGGCGGCCGAGCGGCTGGGCCGCGCGGTGGCGTACGAGTCGGCGGGCACCGTCGAATTCGTATTCGACGACACCACGGGCGATTTCTATTTCCTGGAGGTCAACACCCGGCTCCAGGTGGAGCATGGAGTGACCGAGGAGGTCACGGGCCTCGATCTGGTGGAGTGGATGGTGCGCCAGGCAGCGGGTGAGCTCGACCTGTCGGGCTGGACGCGCTGCTCGCGGGGGGCCTCGATCCAGGTTCGTCTCTACTCCGAGGATCCGGGTCGCGATTTTCAGCCGTCCACCGGCGTGCTCACGGAGTGTGTGTTTCCGCCTTCGGCCCGTGTGGAGACCTGGGTTGGCCGCGGCAGCGAGGTGAGCCCGTATTACGACCCGATGATCGCGAAGATCATCGTGAAGGGGGCGGATCGGGCCGAGGCGCTCGCGCGGCTCGCCGACGCGCTGGCCGACACGCGAGTGGAGGGGGTGGAGACCAACCTGCGCTATCTGCGGCAGATCGTCGCCTCGGAGGGCTTTCGCGCGGGGCGCGTCACCACGCGTTTCCTCGAGTCGCTGCCGTATCGCAGCGATTCGATCGAGGTGCTGGAAGGCGGCACGCAGACGACGGTGCAGGACTTTCCGGGCCGCCTGGGGTATTGGGACGTGGGTGTGCCGCCGTCGGGTCCGATGGATCCGCTGTCGTTTCGACTGGGCAATGTCCTGGTGGGCAACCCTCCCTCGTGCTCAGGCCTGGAGTTGACGCTTTCGGGGCCGACGCTGCGGTTCAACGTGGACGCGGTGATCGCGTTGACCGGCGCTGGAATGACCGCACAGCTCGATGGAATCGCGATTCCCTTCTGGCGGGCGGTCAGGGTGAAGCGCGGCGCGGTGCTGAAGCTCGGCGGGATTGAAGGCGCAGGCATGCGCACCTACCTGAGCGTGCGGCACGGGTTCGACGTCCCGGACTACCTGGGCAGCAAGAGCACGTTCACGCTCGGGCTGTTTGGCGGGCATGCGGGTCGTGCGTTGAGGGCCGGGGATGTGCTGCACGTGAACCCGGGGCCGGTTTTTGGCGATGCCGAGAACGGCGCGCTGCGAAGGCTGTCGGCGGGGCTCGTTCCCGAGTACGGGCGCGAATGGACGGTTGCAGTCTTGTACGGGCCGCACGGTGCGCCCGATTTCTTTGAGCCGGCCGACATCGGGGATCTCTTCCAGTCGGCCTACGAGGTGCATTTCAATTCGGCGCGCACGGGAGTCCGGCTGATCGGACCCAAGCCGCGATGGGCGCGCACCGACGGGGGCGAGGCGGGGCTGCATCCGTCGAACATTCACGACAACGCCTACGCGATTGGCGCGATCGATTTCACCGGCGACATGCCGATCATCCTGGGGCCCGACGGGCCTAGCCTGGGTGGCTTCGTCTGCCCGGCGACGGTGGCCGCGTGCGATCTGTGGAAAATCGGCCAGCTGCGGCCGGGCGACAGGGTGCGATTCGCGGCGATCACGGCGGCCGAGGCCCGCGAGCGCCAGGTGGTGCAGGAGGCGGAGGTGGAGCTGCTCCGCGCGGTGCGCCGGCCCGCGGCGAAGCAGGGAACGCGGAGTCCGGGACCGAGCGAGCCTGCGGTGCTGCACCGGACGCCCTCGCGCTCCGGCAATCCGGGCGTCTGCTACCGCCGCGCCGGTGATCGGTACCTGTTGGTCGAATACGGTGAATTGACCCTGGACCTGGCGCTGCGCTTCCGGGTGCACGCGCTGATGACCTGGCTTCAGGAGAACCACACGCCCGGCGTGCTGGACCTGACGCCCGGGATCCGCTCGCTCCAGGTCCACTACGACAGTCGCGTGCTTCCACTGGAGCGGCTGATGGAGACGCTCATCGAGGCGGAGTCCGTGCTGCCCGCGATCGACGACATCGAGGTGCCCACGCGCATCGTGCATCTGCCACTCTCCTGGGAGGACGAGTCGACGCTGCTCGCCATCCGCAAGTACATGCAGACCGTGCGCAAGGACGCGCCCTGGTGTCCGAGCAACATCGAATTCATCCGCCGCATCAACGGCCTGGACAGCGTCGACGAGGTGAAGCGCATCGCGTTTGACGCGCGCTATCTGGTGCTTGGGCTGGGGGACGTCTACCTGGGGGCGCCTGTCGCCACGCCGGTGGATCCGCGGCACCGCCTGGTGACGACGAAGTACAACCCTGCGCGCACGTGGACGCCGGAGAACGCCGTGGGCATTGGAGGCGCCTACCTGTGCGTCTATGGCATGGAAGGGCCAGGCGGGTATCAGTTCATCGGACGCACGGTGCAGATGTGGAACCGCTGGCGGCAGACCCGGGATTTCACGGACGGCAAGCCCTGGCTCCTGCGATTCTTCGACCAGATCCGCTTCCATGAGGTGTCGGCGAAGGAACTGCTGCGCATGCGCGAGGATTTTCCGCGCGGCCGCTACAGGCTGAAGGTGGAGCACGAGACCTTCCGGATGCGGGACTACCAAGCCTTCCTGCGGGAGAACGCGGGATCGATCGACACATTCAAGCGGCGCCAGCAGGACTCGTTTGAGGCGGAACGGCGCAGGTGGGAGGAGTCGGGTCAGCTCAACTTCTCGGCCGAGTCCGAAGCGTCGTCCGCGACCGATGCGGAGGTGCTGCCCGCGGGACATGTGGCGGTGCCGGCGCAGGTGCCGGGCAACGTCTGGAAGATCCTCGTGCAGCCCGGCCAGCGTGTGGAGACCGGCCAGCCGCTGGTCATTCTCGAATCGATGAAAATGGAGATCACCGCATCCGCGACTGCGGCGGGCGAGGTGACCCACGTGCGCTGCGAGGAGGGCCGCCCGGTGCAGGCCGGGGAGCCGCTCGTCGTGCTGAAGCCATGACCGATTTGAAGAAGCGAGGAGCGGGAAGCGGGAATCGAGAAGGAATTCGCCGCTTTGGACGAGGTGCTTCGCCCCTCGCCTTGCATCGGCGGCGTGTTCGGCATCCTGCGACTCCGCACTTGGCGGCGCACACCGGGCTGGACGGCCAGGAGGCGGAACCTCCCTCTTCAGGAAGTCCCGCGCCATGAGCGCACACGCATCATTCCCGCTTCCCGCTCCTCGCTTCTTCCCCATGTCCTCCCTGCCTGAATCCACGTCCAGTTTTGCCGCGCTGCGGAAGACTCTTGAAACGCGCTCCGTCGAGGAGTGTGCCGCCAGCTGGTGCGACCGGCTGGATGCCCGCGGAGCGGATCCGGTGTGGATCTCGCGCCTGCCGCGCGGGGCGGTCCTCGACCGGGCGCGGGCGGTGGATGCGGCGGGGCCGTCCGGCATGGCGCTGCGCGGCCTGCCTTTTGCGATCAAGGACAACATCGACTTTGCGCCGCTGCCGACGACGGCGGCGTGTCCGGAATATGCCTACACTCCGGCGCGCTCGGCGAGGGTGGTCGAGCGGCTCGAGGCGGCGGGCGCGGTGGCGCTTGGCAAGACGAACCTGGACCAGTTTGCGACGGGCCTGGTGGGCGTGAGGTCGCCGTATGGCGTGCCGCGAAATCCCTTTGGAGAGGCGTACATCCCGGGCGGTTCGAGTTCGGGTTCGGCCGTGGCCGTGGCGGCGGGTTTGTGCAGTTTTGCGCTCGGGACGGATACGGCGGGATCGGGCCGCGTGCCGGCGGCGTTCAATGCGCTGGTCGGATTGAAGCCGACGCGCGGCCTGGTGAGCACACTTGGCGTGGTGCCGGCCTGCCGGAGTCTGGATTGCGTCTCGGTTTTCACGCGCGGGGTGGGTGAGGCCGCGGAGGTGTTGCGGGTGGCGGCCGGCTTTGAATCCGAGGACCCGTGGAGCCGCTGTGCCGCCCCCCCGGCAGGGGAGGCCCCGTGGCCGCCGCGTATCGGCGTGCCGCGCACAAGCCAGCTCGAGTTTTTCGGAGACGCGGGAGCCTCGGAGCTTTTTGCCGCGTCTGTCGCCCTTTGGCGCGGACTGGGAGCGACGATCGTCGAAATCGATTATGCGCCCTTTCTGGATACGGCGCGGCTGCTTTACGAGGGGCCCTGGGTCGCGGAACGATATGCGGCGGTCGGGGCGTTTTTGAAGGACCACCCCGGGGCGCTGCTGCCGGTCACGCGCGACATCATCGCCTCGGCGGAGCGGCTGGGTGCCGTGGCGGTGTTTGAGGCTCAGTACCGGCTTTCCGAGCTCCGGCGGCGGTCGGAGAGCGTGTGGGAGAGGGTGGACGCGCTACTGACGCCCACGGCTCCGACGATCTACACGCTTGGCGAGATCGCATCGGATCCGGTCCGGCTGAACAGCAGGCTTGGCACGTACACCAACCACATGAACCTGCTGGATCTGTGCGCGATCGCGCTGCCTGCGGGATTCCTGCCGAACGGCATGCCCTGGGGAGTGACGCTTTCCGCGCCCGCCTTTCACGATGACCGCCTGCTGGCCTGGGCGGCGCGCAGTCTTGGCGAACCGGCGCCTTGCGGGGCCCTCGGGTCGATCCCATCGGGAGCATTCGTGAAGGTGGCGGTCTGTGGCGCACACTTGTCGGGCCTGCCCTTGAACAAACAGCTG
>JAJXYI010000280.1 GCA_021780625.1 bacterium
GCGGACTTGGGCTAGCGCTCGGCACGCTGGGATTTCTTCAACTTGGCTACCTGACCGTCCTGTGGCTCCTTCGTGAGGGCCCGATCGGCACCCGCCCGCTGCTTTTCCTGGGCATCCTGTGTGTATTGATGGGTGCCCAGCTCGTGTCGTTTGGCTTGCTCGCGGAGCTGTTCATCCGGAAGCATGGAGCGACCGACGGGGTTCGCTACGTCGCGGAGCGCCTGGGTTTCCCGGGTGTCGAGCGCGACGGCGGATAATATCCCGCCGGCCGCCACCATGAGTCACATCATCGAAGACGGTGTCGAAGCCGGCACCTGGAACAAATACGAGAGTCGCAATCCGGTCCAGCGGCTGCTCGTACGGCGCTTCCTGGATACGCTACGGGAGCTTGCGCGGTCGTGCGCGGCGGATTGCCGCACGGCGCTGGACGTCGGTTGCGGCGAGGGCGTGACGACCGCGCTGCTTCGCGACTGTGGCCTCGGGGAAATTCGGGGCGTGGATTTTTCGGCCGGCATCCTCGAGGTGGCGCGAAGGCGGAATCCCTCGATCCCGTTCGAGCGCCTGAGCATCTACGACCTGGGTGAGGCACAGCGCTCGGACTTTGTTTCGGCGTGCGAGGTGCTCGAGCATCTGGAGCGTCCCGATGACGGGCTTGATGCGCTGGCCCGGGTCTGCGGGAGCCACTGTCTGCTGAGCGTGCCGAACGAACCCCTCTTTCGCGGGCTGAATTTCTTCGCGGGCAAATACTGGTCGCGCCTGGGGAATTCGTCCGGCCATCTGAACCACTGGAGCAGCGGAGCCTTCCGCCGGTTTGTCGAGCGGCGCTTTCGGGTCGTCGACATCAGGCGGCCCCTGCCATGGACAATCATCCTGGCCCGGCCGAAATGAGCGCCTCGAAACGATTATCCTCCTGGTTGAAGTCCGCGCTGCTGACTGCGGGTGCGGTGACAGTCCTCGCGGCGCTGATCGCCTGGGCTGGAGCCGGGAGGCTGGAGGCGGCTTTTCGTGGAATCGGGTGGCGCGGCTCGGCGGAACTGTTCGCGATCTACGCCTTTTCCCAATTGGTGCGAGTCGCCCGCTACCGGATGATGTTTCGGGGTGACCCTCGACCGCCAGGGCTCGGTGACCTTTGTGCAGTGGTGTCCCTCCACCAGGTCGGCAACCACATCCTGCCGGCGCGGATGGGCGAGCTCACGTTTCCCTACCTGCTCCGTCGGAGTTCGGGCACTCCCGTGGAACGGTCGCTCTCGATCCTCCTGACGATCCGGCTCCAGGAGGTCGCGGTGCTTGCCGGGTTGTTCGTGGGGGCTTTGGCGTTTGTGGGACCGGGAATGGCAGGACATTCGGGCGCTTCACCGCTGCGGCTCGCCGGGGCCGGGATTGCAGTGATCGCACTCGTGGCGGCTTTCGAGTGGATGCTGCCACGGATGTTGGGCGCGGCGTCGCGATGGCTGTCACGGCCGGGATCGCTGGCTCGGCTGGTGGTGCCGGCCCGCTGGGCGGAACGCCTGCAGGGCACGCTTGCCCGCCTTGCCCAGGAGGCGGCCCGGCCGATGCGGCTCGGTCGGCGCGCGGCGCTGATGGGGCTGACCCTGCTGTTGTGGCTGTCGATGTTCTTCCTGTTCCATGCGCTCATGCGGATGAGCGGCTACGACGTCACGTACCTTCAGACGATCGTCGGATCCAGCTTCGCCAATTTTTCCCAGCTTCTTCCGATCAACACGTTTGGCAGCCTTGGTTCGCTCGAGGCGGGCTGGACGCTCGGGTTCAGTCTCGTGCGGGTCCCCGCCGAGGGGGCCCTGGCGACGGCGGTGGCGCTGCACGTGCTCGTGCTTGGATTCCTGGCCGTGACCGCGCTGCCCGCGTGGATCTGGCTGCGGAGCCGAAGGGCCGGCTAGTTGCGGGTCTGCGCCTGGTGTCGCTTCCGGTATTCCCCGGGAGACTTGCCAACCGCCCGCTTGAACAGCACGCACATGTACTCGACGTGCTCGAAGCCCGTCAGGTCGGCGATCTTCTTGAGGGGATAGTCGGTCTCGTAGAGCAGCTGCTTGATCTTCGTCACCTGCATCTTCCGGATGACCGCATGGGGCGAGAGGCCGAGGCTCTCGCGAAATTTCTTCTCGAGCAGGCTTCGGGAAGCGGCCGAGTGCTGGACGACCTGTTCGACGGAGATGCCCTTGCAGGCGTTTTCGCGGATGAAGGCGAGCGCTGCGGCCATGGTCCGGTCCTTGATCGCAAACAGATCGGTGGACTGGCGGGCAACGACCTCGAGCGGATCGATCCGGACGTCGTAGGACTCCGGCGAATACCCCTTCATCAGGCGGTCCAGGGTTTCGGCGGCGAGGTATCCCGAGCGGGTCGAGTTGGTCGCGACGCTGGACAGGTTGGGATACACCAGTTCGCAACGCATCAGGTCGTTGTTCGCGCCAAGGACTGCTATCTCCTCGGGCACGAGCAGGTTCACCTGGTGGGCGGCGTTGATCACCTGCTGGGCGCGAAGGTCGTTGCAGGCCATGACCCCGACAGGCTTGGGGAGATGGCGGAGCCAGGTCGTCAGCTCCTGAAGCTGTTGCTCGTCCCAGAATGGGTCGACGTCTCCCGGGTAATTCACATCCAGCAGTTCCACCTTCTGTCCGGCCAGCTTGGCGGCCTCGATGAATCCGTCGCGGCGTTCGCAGGACCAGCCGTCCGCCTTGAAGCCGCAGAACGCGAGGTTGGTGAAACCGCGTTCGATGAGGTGTTCCGCGCCGAGGTGTCCGACGGTGACATTGTCCGGACGGATCTTCGGCACACCTGGGTAGGCGGGCACGTCGTTGAGGTCGACGAGCGGAATCTTCATTTCCGTGCACCTGCTCACCAAGGCGGGCGTCGTGTGGCGACTGATGATTCCGTCCCAGCGTTTGTTGGCCAGCCAACGTGCGTCGGTCTCGGCCTTCATCTCATCGTCGAGAAACGAGGCCCAGGGGCCGTGTGAGCGCTCGTAGTTGGCGATCCCCTTCAACATGAGCACGCAGTCCTCGTATTGAAGGTCGAAGATGAGGAGAATCTGTGGGCGCATCGTTGGGTAATGGATCTCAATGGAACCCGTATTTGGCTTGGAAAGAAAGGCAAATTCCCGCCGGCCTTGAACCGAGGCGGGAGCGCCGCAGGGAGGTGAAACGCAATTGGAGTGGCGGTGTGGCGTATCCAGCATGGGCCGACATTGAGCGCCCATGGAGGCGGAATCACGTCGGGAAGGTTCCCGCGCATCTTGCCATCGTAACCCGTGTGTCGGCGAACGTCGCCTGCGGGAGATCCGCTGATGGCAACGCTGCAGCCGCTGTAGCAGGCGTTCGAAGGTCCCCGAGGCCTTGTGCAATGAATCTCAAGCGGAAGGCAAGGAATCGCGGATTCAGGCTCCCGGTTGTGGCGTAGAAAAGGAACGGCCGCCCGAGGGGGCGGCCGTTGTCGGAATCGGTCGTTTTGGGACGGCTCAGCGGGCCCCCGCCGGGCTGACGGGGTTGATTGTCGGGTCGACCGCAGGGGTGGTTTCCGTCGGAGTGGTGGGCTGATTGGTCTGACCTGTCGGCTGCTGCGGAGTGGTTTCGCCGCTGGGTGTGCTCGGCGTGGAAGGAGTCGACGGTTGAGTGATGACGTTCTGCGTCGTCTGGGTTGCCGTGTCGCCGGCCTGGGTTGCCGTGGAACTCGCGGTGGATGCCTGGGCTGAGGATTGGCTCGCCTGGGTCTGGACTTCGGAGGTCGTTGAACCGGTGGCCTGCGCCACACTTTGTGCGATCGACTCAGTGGAGATCCCGGTCACCTGGGCGACCGCGGCGGTGACCACACCGGCGGAAGCGGGCGAGGCCTGCGCTGCGGCTGCGGCGACGGAGCCGGCTTGTTCCGGGGCGGCGTGTGCCACCGCGGCCGCTACCGTGGCAACGGCTGTGTTGGACTCACCCGCCTGCGCTGATTGGGCGACGATGTTGGTGACCTGGGTGGTGATGGCCGCGGCCTCCTCAGGTGCGGCCTTGGCGGCTGCGGCGGCCACGGTGGCTGCGGTCAGGGTGGAGGTCGAAGAGGTCGCCGAGGAGGTCGAGGTCACGGCCTGGACCATTTGATTTGCGTACGTCGCCGCCTGGGCGGGCTGGGCTGCGGCGGCCACGGCGACGACCTGAGTCGCCAGATTCGTCGTCGATTCGGCGGAGAGATTGCCGAGGTTGTTCTGGACCACGGTGGCGACCGTGGAGACGGCGGTCTGGACGATCTGCGCCAGGGCGGGATTGCTCGCGATCGCGGTCGACAGCGGCTGTGGCGGCAAGGGCTGCGTCGCACCGGGAGGCGTGAACGAAACCATGCCGGCGCTGATCGTCATGGTGCCGGAGGGGGATTCGAACGTGACGCTGTCGGCGGTGGAGGTGATTGAGAATCCAGCGTTGGTGACGGACACCGTGAATGCCGTGCCGCGCGCGGCGGCGACGCCCTGCGTGGTCTTCACGCGATAGTCGTTCACATCGCGTTTCGACGGGTCGAGCGTGGAGACCAGGTTGCCCTTCTTCAGGTCGAGCAAAGCCTCGGCCTTCGCGGTTCCCGACGCGGGCTTCACGATGTCGACGACGAGTTCCGTATTCTCCTGGAGCGTGGAGACGGCGCCCTCGATCGTCTGGATGTAGGCCTGGCTTCCGGAGCCTGTGACCACGCGCGCGCCCTCGGGAATCTCGTCTCCAACATTGAGCGCGACCGTGGTGTCTCCCCGGATCATGGATACGGTGCCGACCTTGCGAAGTAGTTTCGCATTTTCAGCAAATGCC
>JAJXYI010000587.1 GCA_021780625.1 bacterium
GCGATGCCGGAATGACTTCCTTTTCATCCCGTGATGCTTCCAAGGCATCACCCGCTTCGATGGATTTCGCCGCCTCCCGGCGTTTGACGCCGCGCCAGGGACGTGGTCTCCTGCGACGCGAAGCCCCGTGCCCCTGTTTCCTCCTACCCTACCTCCCGCCCCGCCTCTCGTCCGCCTTCGCCCAGATGAACGCCGACCCCGAGGTCATGCGCTTCTTTCCCGCCACGCTCTCCGCGGACGAGTCCAGGGCATCCTATTTCCGGATACGCTCCACGCTCGAGGCCCGCGGCTGGGGCCTTTGGGCCGTGGAAGCCGATGGTTGCTTCGCGGGATTCACAGGGCTGGCCGAACCGGCCTTCCAGGCGCCGTTCACGCCGTGTGTCGAGATCGGCTGGAGGCTTCGCCGCGAATTCTGGGGCCGGGGCGTCGCGTTCACCGCGGCCACCCAGGCCATCGATCACGCGTTCACGCGACTCCGCCTGCCTGAGCTGGTCTCGTTCACCTCGGTCCACAACCTCCGCTCCCGGACGCTCATGGAGCGCCTCGGCTTCGCGCGCAACTCCCTGGAGGACTTCGACCACCCCTCCCTCCAGGCCGGCAGCCCGCTCCGGCACCATGTGCTCTACCGCATGCCCGCGGACGCCCCCGTCTGAGGCGACGCCGGTTGAGCCTCGCGCCGCACCCGCGGCGCAACCCGGGTGCCGAGCAGTTCGATCGCCCGGAGTATCTGGCCATGCGTCAGGCGCCGGTTGTCGAGCAGCACGGTGAACCGCGACAGCCCACCCAGCGCGGCATCCTCGGCAAGGATCTTCGCAGCGACGGCCTCGGGGTCGCCCACCAGCAGAGCCCCCGCCGGCCCGCAGGCCGCGTCGTACTGCCCCCGCGTCGCCGGCGGCCATCCCCTCTCCCGCCCAAGCTGGCCAAACAGTTCCTGAAAGCCCGGCCAAAACCCCTCCCGCGCCGCCTCCCCGGTGTCCGCCAAAAAACCCATCGAGTGAACGCCCACTACCAGCCGCTCCGGACCGTGGCCCGCCGCATGCCCCGCCTCCCGATACAGGTCGATCAATGCCCGGAATTGGGCCGGCTGCCCGCCGATGATGGCCACCATCAGCGGCAGCCCAAGCGAGCCGGCGCGAATGAACGACTGAGGCGTCCCGCCGACCCCCACCCACACCGGCAGTGGATCCTGCAGCGGCCGCGGATACACACCCTGGTCCTCCAGCGGCGCCCGGTGCCTGCCACTCCAGCTGACCCTCGGCGCCCCCCGGATCTTCAGCAGTAGCCCCAGTTTCTCCGAAAACAGCGAGTCGTAGTCGTCGAGGTCGAATCCAAAGAGAGGATACGATTCGATGAACGATCCGCGACCCACCGTGATCTCCGCGCGGCCGCCCGACACCAGGTCCAGCAACGCGAACTGCTGGAAAACGCGCACCGGATCGTCCGAACTGAGCACCGTCACCGCGCTGGTCAGCCGAATGCGCCGCGTGCGCGCCGCCACCGCCGCGAGCAGCACGACCGGCGCCGACGAGACGTAGTCGGGCCGGTGGTGCTCGCCGATGCCGAACACATCGAGCCCCACCTCGTCGGCCAGCGCCGCCTGCTCAAGCAGCTCCCGCACGCGTCCGGCATCGCCCGTGCGTCCGCTCCCCTCAGGGTCCAACCCCGTCGCAACAAAGCTGTCCACTCCGATTTGCACACGCCCATCCCGACATCTTTCCACAAAGGCTCACGCAAAATCGATGCGCCCCGCAGCATCGCACCGTAACTCTCGCCTCCAAAAGTCCTCGGCATATGCCGCTTCTCCGATAAGTTCGTCGCTGTCCCCGAGGTGCGTGGCGCGCCCCGGCGCACGTACCCGACCTGCGAAACGATGACCGCCCCCGACACTTCGCTCGCAGAGAATCGCCGCCACCCCATCAACAGGCACTGGGTCCGGGCCGCCATCGGCGTCGCGGCGCTGGGCTACGGGATGCTCGCAGTCATCGGTACCTTCGTGCTGCCCGTCGGGCCGGTCGACCAGCTCCAGGAAATCATACCGGCCCTCATCGCCGCCGCCGCCTTCGTGGCCTACAGGCGCCACCCAAACGTTTCGTCGGTGGTGGTGCTGTTCGTCGTCTGGCTGCAATTGACCGCAAACATCGCCCTGCGGGGCAGCTACCTCGAGACCTCCACCCTCGTCTTCCCGCTGCTCATTTTCGTCTCAGGCCTGCTCTTCGGCCCGCGCGCCTCGCTCTTCGCCGCACTCATAAGCGCGATCTCCGTGCCGCTCGCCTTCCTGCTCAGCGGCCGCTGGGCATCGCAGACTCCCGCCCTGAGGACCATCGATGTGCAACAGCTCGTCTCCGTGGAGGTCGTGTTCGCCGCCACCACCGCCCTGGCTTGGGTCGCCCTGCGCTCCTACCAGACCGTGCTCGACACCTCGGAACGTCTGCGCCTGCGCTTCACCGAGTTGTTCGATCACGCGCCCGACGGCCTGCTCGAGGTCGACGCCACGGGGCTCATTCGCGCGGCCAATCAGTCGGCTGCACGCCTGCTCGGCGAGCCCAAGGACCGCCTGCTCGGCGCCGCCTTCGCGGACATGCTCACACGCGCAGGCGCCCCCACCCCCGCCGACCCTCATGCCCCCCCGGGCACCACCCTCACCCTGGAACTCACCCGGGGAGACCCTCCCGAACGCAGGATCGTGGAGCTGCTCGTCGGAGGCGAACGGCGGCCCGGCGACAGGCACTTCCTCGTGCTGCGCGACGTCACCGATCGCCGAATACTCGAGGACGGGATCGCCCACGCACAGAGGCTCGAGACCATAGGCCGCCTCGCCGGGAGCGTGGCGCACGATTTCAACAATCTGCTCACCGTGGTCGGCGGCAACGCCTCGCTGCTCGTCGAGGATCCCAACCCCGAGACCCGCGAGGTCGCCCGCGAAATCCTCGACGCGAAACACCGCGGCTCCACGCTCACACGCCAGCTGCTTGCCTTCTCCCGCCGCGAAATCCGACAGGTCGAGCACCTCGATCTCGTCGAGCTCGTCGACGGCCTCTCCCGCCTGCTCAAGCGCCTGCTGGGCGAACAGCACGTCCTGCGCATCGAGGGAACCCGGCCCGCTCAGGTGCTTGCCGACCGCGGTCAGCTCGAACAGGTGGTGATCAACCTCGTGAGCAACGCACGCGACGCCATGCCCGGCGGCGGAGAGGTCCGCCTGTGCGTGCGCCCCGTGCACGGCGACGAAGGCCGCGCGCTGGGCTGCGCGTTCCCCGAGAAGCAGCGCGTGCTGCTGGAGGTCGCCGACTCGGGTATCGGCATGCCCCCTGCCGTCAAGGCCCGGCTCTTTGAGCCGTTCTTCACCACCAAGCCCCGCGGCACCGGCACGGGCCTGGGCCTGTTCACCGTCAAACGTATCGTCGACCACTGTCATGGCTCCCTCGCTGTCGACAGCGAACCCGGCCGTGGCACCCGCCTGCGCGCCTTCTTCCCGATGGCCGATGGTACAACCCCCGCTCCCAACCTCCACGACGAGGAGCCCGCCCACCGTCGCGCAGGCACGGGAACCATTCTCCTGGTCGAGGACGACCCCTCCGTGCGCAAGGTCGCTGAGCGTTTCCTGGTTCGCGCGGGATACCACGTGCTCACCGCTTCACAAAGCGACGAAGCACTCGCCCACGTGGCCTCCGGCTCCCATATCGACCTTCTGCTCACCGACATCGTCATGCCCGGCCAAAGCGGACTCGACCTCGCAGCCGTGCTCCGCGAACGCAGACCCGATCTGAGAATTCTGTACATGAGCGGTTACTTCGAGTCCTCCAACGCCGATGCGATCAAACCCGAGCCCGGGTTGCTCCTGCAAAAGCCGTTCACTGAAGACGAGTTGCTGGGCCGCGTGGCCACCCTGCTCGGCGGGCACTGATCCGCACGCCGACTCTCAGTGCGACCAGGGGAGAGCGCTTGCACCGCGCCCGCACCGGGGCATTGGTTGAGGCACCCCATGAAATCCCTGTCGTTCCTCCCCGCCACCGGAGGCTTCCTTCTCCGCGGCCCCCTGTTCACCGCCTGCCTGGTCGCCGCGCTGCACGCGGCCACCCCTCCGGCCTCCTTCGATGTCCGTGCCCTGGGCGCCAAAGGCGACGGCCATACCCTCGACACCGCCGCCATCAACCGCGCCATCGACGAAGCCGCAGCCGCGGGCGGTGGCACCGTCACCTTCCCCGCCGGCACCTATCTGAGCTATTCCATCCACCTGCGCAGCCATGTCGCCCTCTACCTCGACCAAGGCGCCCGCATCCTCGCCGCCGATCCCCCCCCCGTCGGCACCCCCGGCGGCTACGACGCACCCGAACCCAACCCCTCCAACGAATATCAGGACTTCGGCCACACCCACTGGCACAACAGCCTCATCTGGGGCGAAAATGTCCAGGATGTCTCCATCCTCGGACCCGGCATGATCGACGGAGAGGGACTCAGCCGCGGCTTCGGCCGCAAAGACGGCCCCCCGGGACTCCATACCCACTGGCCCAAACACGGCGACGTCACTCCGGGCGTCACCGGCACCTTCACCCCCGGCCCCTTCGGCTGGCCCAGCGCCCACGACGCCCTCCCCGCCGGCGTCGGCAACAAGGCCATAGCCCTCAAAAACTGCCGCAACATCATCCTCCGCGACTTCACAATCTTTCACGCCGGCCACTTCGGCATCCTCGCCACCGCCGCCGACAACCTCACCATCGACAACCTCAAGATCGATACCAACCGCGATGGCATGGACATCGATTGCTGTCAGAACGTCCATATCGCGAACTGCACCGTCAATTCCCCCTACGACGACGGCATATGTCTGAAAAGCAGCTTCGCCCTCGGCTATAAGCGACCCACCGAAAACGTCACGATCACCAACTGCCAGGTCAGCGGCTTCGAGGAAGGCTCACTGCTCGACGGAACCTTCAAGAAGGACCCCAACCCCAGAGGCCGACCCACCGGCCGCATCAAGCTCGGCACCGAGGCCAACGGCGGGTTCAAGAACATCGCCATCTCCAACTGCACCTTTGACTACTGCTGCGGTCTCGCCCTCGAGGAGGTCGACGGCGGCTCGATGCAGAACATCGTCGTCTCCAATCTCACCATGCGCGACATCGTCAACGCGCCGATCTACATCTGCCTGGGTGCTCGGCTGCGTGGACCTAATCACCCGCCCATCGGCACAGCCCGCCGCATCAAAATCAGTTCCGTGGTCGCCTCCGGCGTCTCCTCCCCCCAGGGCATCATCATCGACGGCGTCGCCGGCCACCCGGTGCAGGACCTGTCCCTGAGCGACATCCTCATCCGCTTCAACGGTCAGGTGAAAACCGCGCCCACCTCCTATGCGGTCCCCAATTTCGCCAAAGCCTACCCCGAGCCCAGCGTCTACGGCACCCTGCCCGCCTACGGCCTGTTCGCCCGCCACGTCCAAGGCCTCACCCTCGACCACGTCGAACTCCAACTCTCCTCACCCGACGCCCGCCCCGCGCTCCTACTCGATCACGTCGCCGACGCAGAACTCCTCCGCCTGCGCGCCGATCACGCGCCCACCACGCCGATTCTCGTACAAAACGATGTCACCGGCCTCGAGGTGCGCGACTGTCGCGATGTCCTCGACACGCCAGCCCCCGCCGTCGCCACCCCACGACCCTAAGTCCCGCAGCGCCACTCCCCGCCTCCTCGGGGAGTGAGTATAAGCACTCATCATCAAGCGGTTTCCACCGCTTGAACGCATCGGCCTGATCGTGTGGTCTCCTCGCACCCCGACGATCCATGCGAAGTCATTCACAGGTCACTTCGCCCCTGTCCCTGCAGCCCCTCCTCGGCCGCCTGCTGGCGCTCGCCGTGCTGCTGCTCGTGCCCACCCTCCGAGCCCAGGACCCAACCCGTTCCACCTTCCTCAATGCCAGCGATTTTTGGATGCAGTCCGAGGACAGGCGTCTGGTCCCCCATCCCGCCGATTTCACTCTCGTCGTCGGGTACTGCGATCCCGAATGGCGCGTGTTCTGGGGTTTCGACCACGGCACAGGTGTGTTCCTGCCGCTGACCACCCGGCCCCTCGCCCTGCTCCCAGGGCAGCGCGTCCGTCTGCAGGGCAAAATCTCAACCGCCGGCTTCGACGTCACCCGCGCCACCGTGCTAGGCACGATGTCCCTGATCCCCGTCCACGATGCCACGCGGAGCATCATGGATTCGTCGGTGCACAACATCACCGAGGTCGGCTTCGACGCCTATGTCGACCGACAATCCCTATCCGATCCAAGCCATATCCTCCTCAATACGATCGTCGACGGACACCGCGTCGCACTTCGCGTCCTAAATCTGCCCGCCGTCTCCCCGCCCTCGCTCGAGGGCGCCTTCATTCACGCCCAAGGTCTGTATGTCTGGACAGCCGATTCCTCCGGCATGCTGCACCACATCGACGTCTACGTCACCGGTTTTGCCAACATCCGCGTGCTGCATTGGCTGTCATCCGACCCCCGTTTCAACGCCCCGCTCGTAAAAATCGACTCGCTCAACTCGGTGTCCGAAGGTTCCTGGGTCCACGTGGCAGGCCGCGTGCAAAACGCAGCCCCGGGCACCAAGGTCGTGATTCGCGACGGCACCGGCCAGCTCGAGGTCGATTCCGCGCAAACCAACTACCTCACGCACGGCGACGAAATTGAGGCGGTCGGCATGGTTCGCGGCCGTGGCCCGAGCCTGAGCCTGACCGACGCCTTCTACCGGCACGCGGGCACCCGCGCGCACACTGCGCTCTCCGCCGAAGCGCAAAGCATCCGCCTGCGCCTCGCCGACGACATCACCAATCTCAGCCTCACCGAAGCCGCAAAAGGCTACTACGTTCGCCTCATGGCCGTCGTCACCTGGTCCTCCCCCAATGCCCGATTCTTCTTCGTGCAGGACGCCAGCGGAGGGCTCAAAATCAACCTCGCCCCCAACGCTCCGGCTCCTCCACCCGCCGGCCGCCTCGTCGATGTGACGGGGACCACCGTCGCGGGCCGGCTGGCGCCCGGCGTACAGGCCACCGATGTGCGCAGTCTGTCCGATCTGAATATTCCGGAGCCCCGCCGCCTCACGCTCGACCAGGCCCTCACGGGGTATGACGAGTATAGCTACGTGGAAATCGAGGGCTATCTGCGGACCATTAAACCCGTCTCCGCACGGCTCAAGGTCGATTTCTCCACCCCCGCCGGCAATTTCACCGCCTTCCTCCCCCCCGATTCCAATCTCTCCAAAGCGCTCCACTCCGTGGTGCTGGTGCGGGGTGTCTGCACACGCATCGCCGACACACACGGGCGCCCCGGAGGCCTCGTGCTCTGGGTCCAGTCCACCGAGGGCATCAGCATCGAGTCCTCCTTCCCCGCCGACCCCGCCTCCGTGCCCTACCGCTCCATTTCCGAGCTCAATCGCTTCTCCGGCAAAACCCACACTCGCTGGGTGCGCACTCAAGGCATCGTCACGCTCCAGATTCCCGGACGCTACCTGTATCTGCAGGAAGGCAACGAAAGCCTGAAGGTGCTCGACCGCACCACCAAGCCCCTTTCGCCCGGCTCCCGCGTCCAGCTGATGGGGCTGCAGGGACAGGAGGGCGCCCACTTCGTCCTGCGCGAGGCCACCATCCTGCACACCGGCCCCGGCACAAGCCCCGCCCCCACTTCGATCGAACCGGCTGCAATGCCCTCGGACGCCCTCGATGGACGCCTCGTGCGCATCCAGGGCACGCTCGTCGATGTCTCCCCCAGGCTCGGTCACCTCGTCTACGTGCTCCAGAGCAGCTCCAGCTTCGTCGAATGCCATCTTCCGCTTCCCCAGCACCTGTCCACCGAGCCCCAGCCCAGCCTCGGTTCGCTCATTTCCGCGACCGGCGTGTATCGGCTCCAGTATGACGAATATCAGCGTCCCGCGGGCTTCGATGTCGACCTCCGCTCAGCCGCAGATCTGTCCGTCCTGCGCGCCGCGCCCTGGTGGACTCCCGAACGTGCGCTGCTCGTGAGCGTCAGCATGCTCGTCGCCCTGCTCCTCGGCCTGCTCTGGGCCTTCGCCCTGCACCGCAAAGTCGCAGCCCAGACCGCGGTCATCCGCAGCCAGCTCGAGAAGGAGTCGAAGCTCATGGCCGAACTCGAGCGCTCGTCCCGCCTCGAAGCACTCGGCATGCTCGCCGGCGGCATCGCCCACGATTTCAACAATCTGCTCACGATCATCATCGGAAATCTCACGCTCTCCCGCATGGAGGAGGGCGTCGACGAAAAGGCGGGCCCCTTCCTCGACGAGGCAAACAAGGGCGCCCAGCGCGCCCGCGTGCTCGCACAGAAGCTCCTCACCTTCGCCCGCGGCGGCAGCCCCCTGCGCAAACCCGAACGCCTGCCCGAGATCGTGCGCGAAGCCGCCGAAAGCGCCTCCGAGGATGCGACCGCCGCGCGCTTCATCTTCGATTTCGACGAGGAGCTGTGGTCCGGTCTCCTCGATCGCGGGCAGATGCTCCAGGCCATCCACAACGTGACCGCCTACTCGCTCGGCTCCCTCCCCAAGGGCGGCACCCTCTCCTTCCGCGCCTGGAACGCCTCCCTCGCCGAAGGCGAAATCGGGTCGCTGAAGCCCGGCCCTTACCTCCATCTCGTCGTCGAGGACTCCGGCCCCGGCCTCGATCCCAAGGATCTTCGCCATCTGTTCGACCCGTATTCCGCCATCGACGCAGGGCGCCACGGCCTCGATCTCGCCGTCGTCCGCTCCATCGTCAAACGCCACGAGGGTCACATCGAGGTCGAATCCGCCCCCGGCTCAGGCACCCGCTTCCATCTCTGGCTGCCCGCATCCAAAGACGCGCCCACCGCCGCAAGTGCAGCCCCCTGCGAGCCTCCTCCTCCCGCTCGCGCCCCCCTCAAGGGCCGCGTCCTGTTCATGGACGACGAGGAGCCCATCCGAAAGCTCGCCGCTGCCACCCTCAGCCGCCTCGGCTGCGAATTCCAACTCGCCTCCAACGGCGCCGAAGCTGTTCAACGTTTCCAGGAAGCCAAGGCCAGGGGCCTTCCCTTCGATCTGGTCGTCCTCGACCTCACCGTGCCCGGAGGTATCGGCGGTCGCGAGGCCATCCTCCATCTCCAGAAAATCGACCCCCAGGTGCAGGCCATCGTGAGCTCCGGCTATTCGAGCGATCCCGTGATCTCCGATTACAAGCTCCACGGGTTCACCGCCTTCGTCCCCAAGCCCTACTCGGTCGACGAACTCGAAGCCTGCCTGCGCCGCGCTCTCAATAATCGTCAGCACGCCTGACCCAGATATCCCGCACCGCCGCCCCAAGCGTCCGTGCCACCACCTGAGCCGGCTTGAGACTTGGCCACAGAAAAGCCAGGGGCGCCGCCACCGCCTCCTGAGCGCCTATTGGCGCAAGCAACGCAGACCGAGCCCCTGAAATTTCGCGGTTCTCGCGGCGACTTCTTCAGTCGTCAGAAACACGCCACTCAAACGATAGCCTGCACTCGCCATGGCGACGCCCGGCGTCCCGTGCCAAAGAGCATGATTCCTGTTATGACCCTCCGTCCCTTCGCCCTCTCCCTGCTCTGCACACTCGCGTGCGCCGCAGCCCCCTTCGCCCGCGCCGCCGACACGCAGGCCACCATCGCCTCCCCCAACGGCTCCCGACTGCGCATCGAGGCCGTCGGCGCCCATATCGTCCGACTCTGGCTCGTGCGCGATGGCCGCTTCGTGCGCAAACCCTCGCTCGCCCTCGAAAACGCGCCCCACACCCGCGCGCCCCTGAACGTCGCCAACTCCCCGACTGCCGACCGCATCGCAACCTCCGCCATGGCCGTCGATGTCAGCCACTCCGACCTCGGCATGTCTGTCGCCTCCCTTCCCGATGGCGTCCCGCTGTTGTCCAAGCTCCATATCACCCCCGGACCCGACGGCTCCTGGACCTTCACCTATCCCCTCGCTTCCACCGAACATCTCTACGGGCTGGGCGAGGACAATATGAACCACGGGAAGTTCGACCGCCGCGGCACCATCCGCGACCTGTGGGCCGGTCAGCAGATCAAGTCCGGCAACGTCACCGCCGACTACCCCGTCCCCTTCCTCATCAGCACCGGCCGCGACGGCCACGCCTACGGCCTGTTCTTCGACAACGTCCACCGGCTCCACTTCGATCTCGGCAAGTCCGACCCCAATGAGCTGAAGCTCAGCTCCCCCGGTGGCCCAATCGACCTGTACGTGATCGATGGCCCCCGCATCTCCGACGTCATCGAGCGCTACACGCGCCTCACCGGCCGCCCCTCCCTCCCGCCTCTCTGGGCCCTCGGCTACTGGCAGAGCAAGTGCGTCTACTACGATTGGAAGTCCCTCAACGAGGTCTACCAGCAGCTCACCCAGCGCGGCTACCCCGTCGACGTCATGGTCATCGACTCCGGCTGGGCGCAATACCGCAACAACTACGTCTGGCCGAAACGCTGGTACGAGGACGGCCGCACCCCCGCGCAGTGGATCGAGCACTACCGCAAGCTCGGCGTGCATATCGTGATCTCCCAGTCCGGCCCCATGGTCGAAAAACAATCGCCCACCTTCGCCACCGGCTGGAAGGCCGGCGTCTTCGCCACCGACGGCAAGGGCAACCCCGAGGAGTGCGGCTACTACGGCGGCTGTCTGCTCGACTACACCAATCCCAAGCTCAATGCCTGGCTCTGGCCGCAGACCAGCAAAATCACCCGCGACGGCGTCTCCGGCTGGTGGCTCGACCTCACCGAACCCGAGGGCGAACCACCCCAGACCGTCTACTACGCAGGCCGCCCCGCCAATATCCATAACGAGTTCTCCTTCCTGTGCACGAAGAGCTTCGAGGGCGTCCAGCTCTCCGTCCACCCCGACCAGCGCCCCTTCGTGCTCACACGCTGCGGCTCCGCCGGCATCCAGTCGCACCACGCCGCCCTGTGGACCGGTGACATCACCAGCGATTACGCCACCCTCCGCGCCCACCCCGGCGAGATGCTCAACTCCGGCCTCTCCGGCATCACCTACTGGACCTGCGACACCGGCGGCTTCCTCGAGGGCTTCTACAAGAACGACCAGCTCGGCGCCCACGCACGCCTGTACGAGCGCTGGATGCAGTTCTCCGCCTTCTCGCCGATCACCCGCGCCCACAAGGCCGGCCCCAGCGCGCCCTACGAGTTCGGCGTCGCCTGCGAACAGGGCACCCGCCACTACCTGAGGCTTCGGTATCGGCTTCTGCCCTACATCTATTCCTGCGCCTGGCAGGCAAGCCGCACCGGCATGCCCATCGACCGCGCCCTGCCCCTCGCCTTCCAGGACGACCCCGGCTCCCTCCAGGCCGACGGAACCCAATACATGTTCGGCCCCTCCCTCCTCGTCGCTCCCGTGCTCCACGAGGGCGTGAGCAACCGACCCGTCTATTTCCCGCCCGGCGTCTGGTACGACTGGGACACCGGCGTCGAATATCAGGGCGGACGCTCCTGGGTCGTCGCCGCCCCTCAGAACCGCATCCCCGTCGCCGTGCGCGCCGGCGCCATCATCCCAACCGCGCCGCCGATGCGCAACACCGCCGAAAAACCCTGGGACCCTCTCACCGTCGAGATCTTCCCCTCGGGCAAGTCTGAGTTCACCCTCTACCGCGACGACGGCTCCACCTTCGCGTATCAACACGGCGACGACACCACCACCCGCCTCGCCTCCGACGCCTCCGCCGACCGCGTGACCTTCACGATCGACGAGTCCAATAAACGTTTCACGCCCGCCCTCTACGTCGCCCACTTCCACCTGGACGCCACCCCCGTCTCCGTGTCCATCGCGGGACGCCCCGCCCAGGCCGTCGCCTCCGCCGGCCCCGCCGCGGGTCAGTGGCACTGGGATCCCGCGTCCCGCGTGCTCGCCGTCGCCCTCGACGGACGCCAGGGCACCCATCACGAGATCGACGTGGCCCTCTCGCCCACCCTCCTCCCCTCGAGGCTCGCCCCGCTCCTCAAGGCCGATCCCATCGACGAAAAAAGCGAGGCAGGCGGCACTTCCCGCCCCATCCCGCAGTTTTACCCCGCGCCCACCCTTCCCACCACGATCAAGGCCGTGAACTATGACAAGGGCGGCGAGGGCATCGCCTTCCATCTGCGCCACCCGCTCCCCGCCCAGGCCGCCTACCGCCTCGACGACATCGGCTGCGTCGAAAACGACGACGCCGGCGGCGGCTACGCGCTCGCAGGACTCGAGTCCCAGGAATGGACCCGCACCGAGCTCGACGGAGGAAACGGAGGCTACTTCGACGTCGATGTCCGCATCAAGGGCACCCCCGGCGCCGGCTTTCATCTGATCGCCGAAGACCAGCCCGTCGGAGCCGTCGTCATCCCGCAAAATTCAGGTCAGGGCTGGCAGGATGTCGTCCTGCGCAATGTCTACCTCAACCCAGGCGAGTTCGGTCTCATGCTCCTGGTCGACAAGCCCGGCTTCCAGCTCAACACACTGGATTTCCGCCCCGCGGCCAATCCGCCCTCGACCTGCCCCGCCGCCCTCGGCGTGCGCACCGGCACCGCGGAAATCGGAGACCTCGGCACCGGCCCCGGTGGCCTCGGAATCGTGCGCACCCTCGGCCGCAAGGGCAGCAGTCTGATGGTCGGCCTGGTCGCAGGCCCCGCAGGCGCATCCAAACTTCGGATTCATTACCTCACCCAGGCGCCCACGAACGTGCCCTTCACTCTCCAGATCGACAATCAGCCGCAGACGCCGCTCGTCCTCCCGTCGTCGCCCAAATGGACGACCTTCGATCTTCCCGTGAAGCTCGCGCCCGGCGCGCATAAGATTCTCCTGCGCGGCCAGGTCGACGGCTGGGACGGCATCAATGTCGACTGGCTCGGGGTCGCTCCCTGAACACCGCCGCACGCGCGGCACCGGATGTTCGGCACCGCGTGCCGAACTCCGGCGAACCTGGCAGGGCGCGCGCTCCAAGAGGGCGCCCCTCCCCCCGAGCCGCGCTCAGGCCCGGGGCGTCAGCCCCGGATAGTCCAGCGTCGCAAAATAATCCTCCAACGTCTCCGCACGGCGGATCACCGCAAAGTCCGCGCCGCCCTTCCAGAGCAACTCAGCCGAGCGCAGCTTGCCGTTGTAATTGAAGCCCATCGCATGCCCGTGCGCCCCGGTGTCGTGGATCACGACCAGGTCGCCCGGCTGCGGGTCGGGAATCTCCCTGTCCACCGCAAACTTGTCGTTGTTCTCGCAGAGCGAACCCGTGATGTCGTAAACCTTCGTCGGACCACCTTCGCGCGCCGGCACCGTGATGTGATGGTACGAGCCATACATCCCGGGCCTCATCAGGTTCGCCATGCACGCATCCAGGCCGACGTAGTCCTTGTAGATCGCCTTCTTGTGCAGCACCCGCGAGACGAGGTACCCGTACGGTCCCGTCACCATGCGCCCGCACTCCATCGCAATGCGCACGGGCGCCAGTCCCGCCGCCACCAGCGTCTTGTCGTAGGCCGCCTTGATCCCCCCACTCACCAGCGCCAGGTCCACGGCCTGCTGGTCCGGTCGGTACGGAATGCCAATGCCCCCGCCAAGGTTCACTAGCTCGATGCGGATTCCCAGCCGGCGATGAATCTCCACCACCAGGTCGAACAACATCTGCGCCGTCTCCACGAAATACTCCGGATTCAGTTCGTTCGACGCCACCATCGTGTGAAGCGCAAATCGCGTCACCCCCTTTTCACGCGCCCGACGATACCCCTCGAAGAGCTGGTCGCGCGTGAAGCCGTACTTCGCCTCCTCCGGCTTTCCAATGATCGCGTTGCCCTCCTTGAGAGGACCCGGATTGTAACGGAAGCACAGCATCTCCGGCAGCTGTCCGCCCAGCGCACGCTCGAGGTAGTCGATGTGCGTGAGGTCATCCAGGTTGATGAGCGCACCCAGTTCGTGGGCCCTGCGATATTCGTAGGCCGGCGTGTCGTTCGAGGTGAACACGATGTCCTGCCCGCGTATGCCCGCCGCCTCGCACAGCTGCAGCTCGGCGACCGACGAGCAGTCTCCTCCCATGCCCTCCTCGCGGAGGATTTCCAGCACGTGCGGATTGGGCAGCGCCTTGACCGCAAAGAAGTTCTTGAAGCCTCCCGGCACCCAGGCGAAGGCCGCGCGCAGCGCGCGCGCGTTGCGGCGCATCGCCCGCTCGTCGTAGAGGTGAAACGGCGTCGGCACCTTCGCGGCAATCGCTTCCAGTTCGTCCTTCGTGAATGGCAGGGTCTTGTCGGTCATGCGGAGATAAACGGCCCAACAGACTTCATCCTCCCTCACGGAGTCAACTCGGGATCCACGGTCACTGCTCCCCAATTCCGGCGCCCTTACCGCCACCCACCCACCGTTCGCGCCGTGATTTCACAATAAATACAGACTCGTTTTTGCAAAAACTTGTGCTCTAGTTCCTAGCGCACCAGCCCAGCCAGCCGCGCCGGCACCAAGCCCGACGACGGTCGTTCGAACCATATAAGCTCCTATCTTTATGAGCCTTGTATCCATTCACACCCGCTACTGCTTTTGTTTCGAAGCGGTTGGCACCTCAATTCGAAACGGCTGTAAACGTACGAACGCCACCCCCACCTCAGGCGCCGCTCGAGCCAACCTCGACTCTTCCTCCCGATGAATGTCACCGCCCCCCTCTCCGGCCTTCATGTCCGCAACGCGCGGCCCCATTGGTTCGTCCGGGTCCTGACTCTTGTGTTGGTCCTTGTCGTACAAGCCGCCGCCGAACCGCTGAACCTGCCGCCGCCTGCCGCCCACGAGCTGCTCCAAGGTTACCGCGACGCCTACGTCATCGCCATGCCCCGCGCCAGTCTCGCCGGAACCGTTTCGGCTCAGGAAGTCAGCGAAGGCGTCACCGTCCGCAGAAAATTCTCCCATCTAGGCGGCCTGCGCGTGATCGCCGTGAATTCCGGCGAGACACCCGAGGACGCAATTCGCCGCCTCAGGGCCACCGGCCGTTACCAATTCGTCGAACCCGACTACATCCGTTCCGCCGACGCCGTGCCCAACGACCCCAACTACACCAGCCAGTGGGCATTCGACAACACAGGCACGAACCCCGGCGTGCCCGGCCCCGCAGTCGTCGGCGCCGACATCCATGCCAAATCCGCCTGGGACATCCGCACCGACGCCTCGTCGGTCATCGTCGCCGTGATCGACTCCGGCGCCCGCCTCACCCACCAGGACCTCGCCTCCAATCTCTGGACCAATCCCAAGGTCAACACGGACGGCTACACAGGCGACTACCACGGCATCAACACCGTCTCGTCCACCAGCAGCGGAGACCCGACCGACGACAACGGCCACGGCACCCACGTCTCGGGGATCATCGGAGCCGTCGGCAACAACGGCGTCGATGTCGCAGGCGTCGCCTGGAAGGTCCAGCTGATGGAGCTGAAGTTCCTCGACTCCACGGGCAAGGGCGACATCGCCAACGCCATCACCTGCATCGACTATGCCATCTCCCACGGAGCCAACATCATCAACTGCAGCTACGGCGGAAAACAGCCCTCCCAAGCCGAGTACACCGCAATCCAGGCCGCCGCAAAAGCCGGCGTGATCATGGTCTGCTCAGCCGGCAACAACCCGGTCGACAACGACACCACCGCCGTCTATCCGGCCGACTACCCAAGCGACAACGTCGTGTCCGTCGCCGCCACGGACAACCGCGACGACCTCACCTACTTCAGCGACTATGGTTCCGGCTCCGTCGAACTCGCCGCCCCGGGTTACGAAATCCTCTCTCTCTCCAACTCGAGTGACACCGGCGTCGTCTCGATGTCCGGCACCTCCATGGCCGCCCCGATGGTCAGCGGCTCGCTCGCCCTGTTGAAAGCCCAGTTTCCCCACGATACCTACCGCGAACTCATCAATCGGCTCCTCTCCACGGTCGATCCCAAGCCCCAGTTCGTCGGCCGGATCCTGACCGCGGGCCGCCTCGATCTTGCCGCCGCCCTCGCCTCCACCTCCAACCGCCCGTTCAACGACAACTTCGCATCCCGCGCCCACCTCGCAGGCCAGGCCTCGGTCCGCACGTCCAATACCGACGCCACTCGCGAGATTGGCGAACCGCTCATCCGCGGAAACACCGGGGGCGCATCGCTGTGGTGGGACTGGACCGCACCGCTCTCCGGCACGGTGACCCTCTCCACCGGCGGAAGCACCTATGCTTCCTTGCTCGCTGTCTATACCGGCTCGTCCCTCTCCACCCTCGCCCCAGTCGCATCGGCCGAATCGCCGGCTGGATCCACCGACAACAGCGTCACCTTCCAGGCCGTCGCCGGCACCACCTACGATGTCACCATCGACGGTGTGGACGGCGCGACGGGCTTCGCTGGACTCTACCTTGGTTACGTAAACGACAACTTCGCCAACGCCACAGTCCTGTCCGGTTCCAGTGTGAATTTCTCCGATTCAAACTTCGGGACGACCTTCGAGACCGGGGAACCCCAGGCGGCAGCGACGTCCGCCAAGCATACCGTCTGGTACGCCTGGACCGCACCCTCCAGCGGCCACGTCTGCGTGTCCACCACGAGCTACGATTTCGATCCGGCGCTCGCCGTCTACACCGGATCCTCCCTCACAGGGCTGACACTCGTGTCCTCCGCCACCGGCACGACCATCGACTCCAGCGCCAGCACCGCCATCAGCCGGGCCACCGCCTCATTCAACGCCGTCGCCGGCACGGTCTACCGGATCCAGGTCGACGGCATCAGCGACACCACGACCGGGGCGAATTCAGGCGGATTCGACCTGTCGATCGACGACTCGCTCTGGCAATACGGCACCGGTGATTCAATCACGAGCAGCCCCGCCATCGGCGCCGGCGGCATCGTCTATGTCGGCAGCGACGACTCCAATTTCTACGCCTTCAACCCCGACGGCTCGTTGCGCTGGAAGGTCACGGCTGGGGGCATTTTCGACACCATCTCCCCCGCGATCGCCTCCGACGGCACCGTCTATGCCCCCTGCTCGGACAGCAAGGTCTACGCCTTCAATCCCGACGGCTCCATCAAGTGGACCTACTCCGTACCCACGCCCAGCAGCTCCAGCCTTTCCAATGAGCTTGTCAGTTCTCCCGCCATCGCGGCCGACGGCACCGTCTACGTGAAGGCCGGCGACAACCACCTCTACGCCCTCAAACCCGACGGTACCCTGAAATGGACCGCCACCGTCCCTGGCTTCTCCTACGCCTCCCCGACCGTCGCGCCCGACGGCACCCTCTACATCGGCTCCGAAACCGGCACGTTCTACGCATTCAAGGCCGACGGCTCGACGAAATGGACGTTCACCGCCGACTCCGCGATCTACACGGCCGCGGCCCTCGACGCCGCGGGCAACCTCTACTTCGGCACGCTCGGCGGCACCGTGTATTCACTCGCCCCCGACGGCACGCGCCGCTGGGCCTTCGCCGCCGGCGACAGCGTGACCTCCTCCCCCGCGCTCGCGCCGGACGGCACGCTGTATTTCGGATCCTACGACCACAATCTCTACGCCCTGAATTCGGCAGACGGCTCCCTAAAGTGGACCTATCGCATGGGCGACGAGGTCCGCGCCAGTTCTCCCGCCATCGACGCCAACGGCGTTGTCTACATCGGCGACTATGACGGCAACCTCTACGCCGTGAACCCCGACGGGACGCTCAAGCGCCTCTACGCCACCGGCGGCTGGGTGCGGTCCTCCCCGGTCCTGTATGGAAACCGGCTCTACATCGGGAGCAACGATCAGCAGATCTATGCCTTCGACATCGGCGCAGCCGCCTCAAGCTCACCATGGCCCATGTACCAGTTCGCCGCCTCGCACCCTGGCCGTTACGTGGACTTCGCCTCCCTTCCCCTCATCACAGGCGACCCGCAGGCCGCTTCGCTGTCCGCAGGCGGCACGCTCTCCCTGTCTGTGACCACCACGGGCTCCTCCCTCAGCTATCAGTGGAGGCGCAACGGAGTCGCCCTCGACACCTCGGTGTACCCCTCTGCCAGCACCGCGACCCTGACGCTCCCCTATGCGCAGGCCTCGGATTCCGGCATCTATGACTGCCTCGTCTCCAACAGCTCCGGCCGCACGGTCTCCGCAGGTGCGTCCGTGGCCATCGCCGCCGCCGCCAACACCGTCAACGACGCCCAGCTGATCGCTATCTCGGGCCGTTCCTACGCCGGCACGGGCAGCCAGGTCCTCGTGGCGGGCTTCGTCATCTCGGGCACGACGCCCAAGACCGTGCTCGTCCGCGCCTCGGGCCCCGCCCTGGCACCGTATGGGGTCAGCACCTACCTGCCCGACCCTGAACTGCAGCTCTTCAAGATCACCAACGGCACGCCCCAGATGATAGATCAGAACATCGGCTGGGGCAACGCCACCAACGCCGCCGCCATCAAGGCCGAGGCCACGGCACTCCAGGATTTCGCCTGGCCCGACGGCTCCAACGACTCCGCCCTGCTCGTCACCCTCGCCCCCGGTCTCTACACCGCCCAGGTCTCCGGAGCCTCCGGCGACACCGGCACTTCGCTGGTCGAGGTCTACGACGGCGATGCCGCGTCCACCAGCCCCCGCCTCATCGACATCTCCCTGCGCAGCACCGTCGGCACCGGCACCAACGTCCAGGTCGCCGGCTTCATGATCACTGGCTCCCACCCCAAGACCGTCCTCATCCGCGCCGGAGGGCCCGCCCTCGCATCTCTGGGCATCTCCAATTTCCTGCCCGACCCCGTCCTCAAACTCTACGATCACAATTCAATCCTGATCCGGGGAAACCAGGGTTGGGGCACCGATGCGACCGCCGCCGCCGCCATCAAAGCCGTCGCCACCCGTCTTTCCGCCTACACCTGGCTCGACGGCTCCAACGACTCCGCCCTGCTCGTCACCCTGCCGCCCGGACTCTACACCGCCCAAGTCTCCGGTGCTTCCGGCGACACCGGCGTCGACCTGCTCGAAGTCTACGACGCGGATACGCAATAGGCGTCGCCGACCAGAACTCCGCGACAGAAATCGATTGGAAACACAACAGGGACAGGCCGATTTTCTGTAACGCACAACTTTGTTGGCTTCGGTTTCCCCATCCCTTCCGTCGTAAAGACGTTTCGCCCCCTCGATCCGGTTTTTCGCCCCATTCTCCCGTCGTTTGCGGGCCAATCCCTGGCGCCGAACACAGCTCCGCCCTGCTCCCTGTCGTCATCCTGCCGTTTTACCCCCACAGGTTGCTTCGCATTCGCGAAAACACATGCAGGCTGCCCCAGTCCGTGATCGGCGCCAGGGGCTGTGCCTGCCGATTCGTTTTCCCGGCGAGCCGTGAGCCCGTC
>JAJXYI010000020.1 GCA_021780625.1 bacterium
TTGTGGCGCGCTGCAGCCTTCGCCAAGCGAGACCTCTCGGCCACGGTGAGCCGCACCGTGATCTGCGTTGACCTCGCCTCGTCACGCTCCGTCTTCAGCATTGCGAGCACACTGTCTTTGGTCATCGGGCCTCCTTACAATCAATATAGTGCCCTCTATTATGAATGTCAAAAGGAGTCTTTTGCAGATCCCGAACGCAAGGAGACCGACCGTACCTAAAGGCAGCAGATGGGGTATGATTTATTGCGAAACAACTTCGTCCCATGGAGGCGGTCATGGTCGCAATGTTCATCTTCGCCGCGGTCGTCACGGCCACGCCCACGGCAACGGCGACCGCGACACCGACGCCGACCCCGCGCCCAACTGTGGCGAGTATGACGGCGCCGATGCCCGGAGCGAATAGCGAAACCTACGGCAGAAAGATCCCGTTTCAGCTTCGCGAGCAGAATGGCGAAATCATCGAGGCGGAGCCAACGCCGGAACCTCCACCCAACTCGCTCGCCGCCGTCGCCGCGAGGATCAAGCTCAACCGCCAAGGGAACGCGCCCATTCGCTACGTGGACCTGCACCCGTCGAAACCGCCCGCGTGGTTGGACCCTAATTGGAAACCTGGACCCGATGCCCCGGAGTATGTTTCGAAGGTCCATATGCAGGCCGAAGGCGATGACGGGGTGCTCGTTTACTTCGCGCTCGCGGCCGCTGACACTCACATCACGCGAGGGCAGGGCCATCTCGTGCTCACGATCAGCCAGGGGTGGCGAGACCTGTATCGGTTGGAGCGCGACGTCGTTCCGGCTGAGTTCGAGGAACTCAACATCGGTGTAGGTGCGTTCGAACACCGGACCATGGCCTTCTCTACCGGACGAATTTCGTTCACCCAGTTTCGTGACTGGCCCTACCGCGAAGTCACCACCGCGAAGGTCAGCTTCACCCGGCCTGACGGGAAGAACTTCACCGGCTCGGACTCAATGCTGCTCGAGCCCCGCCCACGAGCGCAGTGACTACCTAGGCCTAGGGTCGACGGAATCCATTGTCAAGGATCAAACAGGCCAACTACCGACCGGCCGGCCTTGCCATCGTGTGGCTTGGGAGACAGTTGCGCCGCGTCGCTTGATTGCCTATCACGATCCGGTTGGGTGTACCATCAAGTTCAACGGAGTTGTCATGGCGATGTCTAGCGCATCCAAGGGTTGTATCACGCTTCTCGGGAGCGCGATCTTCCTGGTCCTCTTTGTGAAGGGCGTGGGGACAATCGCCCGCTGGGCAGGCCGGACGGCTGGGCCGAAGCCGACGCCAGCACCCACCATGACCGCGGCGGAGATCATCCGGGAGCAGGCGCGCCAGCGCGACGCCGCCTGGCGCAAGGAGAAACTCCGGGAGGTCATCGCCAGACAGAGGGCGGAGGCCGCCCACGAGCGCGAAGCGGCGGAGGCAGCATGGCTGGAAACGCCAGCCGGGCTCGTCTGGCAGGATCACCGGGGCTGGAGCCGAGAGGACTGCCGCCTGATCGCCGACGGGAAACTCCACCTGGGCTTCACCGAAGAGCAGTGCGTCGCCGCCTGGGGCCGGCCCGACAGCACTCGACGATCGATCAACCCGGGGAACACGACGGCACTCCTTTGCTACGGGCAGTTCTGCAAGAGCGCGTTGTACTTCGTTGACGGGCGGCTGCTGAGGATCGAACAGTAGCCTTGCTCTCATGGGGAAGAGCCCCCGGGCTGCCTCACGCGCCTGCTCGAGCACCTGCTCCTCAATGGTCAACTCGCCTCCCCTCGACCCGCCAGAGACAGACAAGTGACAGCGGAGGGCCAGGGGATGCAGGCGCCACCGCCATTTCCGGCGCGGCCCTCAGACACGCTGTCAGGAGCGCGGCTCGTAGTCGGGATCCATGTCATCGTAGGAACCATAGGGCCTGTAGTTCCATCGCCCTTCCTTTGGATCTGGGGAAACAACCGCTCGTTCGACGAGTTCCCACAGGTACGACTTGCGGCCCCACGCCGGGTCAATCACCACGAGATTCCAGGCGGCCCGGAGTTCACCACGCGCCGATTCACTCAACCCGTCGGTGATGCCGTAAAGGTCCACGTCGGCGCACCCCAGCCCATCCCACGTGACCGGCTGGAACCCACGGACGGTGATGGGCAGCGGGTATCCACCGGCCTGGCCAGGCTCGAACACAAACACGATGAGGTCAGTGTGCAGTCCGAGCGCGGCCACGCGCTTTGCGATCTCCTCGCCCGCGTAAGCATTGACCCACGCCCGCTGTGCGAAACCGGTGTTGTCGAGTGGCATCCCCGGTTGAGAGTCGGTGGTGAAGAACCCGGCACGGTTTAAGCGTGCCAGGATCTCAGCGATCGCCTCGGTCTCCGGGGCCGGCTCGGCATCATAGTGCGGGAGCGAGGGAAGCCGCCCTTCGAGCCAACGAGCGACAAGCTCCCCAAGATCAAGCAACGTCCTCGCGTTGCCCCACATCAACCGCTTGTTCATGGAATTGCCTCCTCTCCGCCCTTGGGTTCGATCAAGCATGGCGGTTTGACCGACAGTCTAATCGCGTGGACCGCGCGCCCGGGGTACGCCTGCCGGGCCTGCTCGACCTGCTGCTCGTGCTCGGCCGGCGATCGCGTGGCGTCGAGGATCACGACCACCGGCCGGCTCGGCTGGTAGGCGGCAAGGCGCTCGAGGTAGCGGAGCCGCGCCGTGAGCGCCGCGACGCGACTACGGAGCCCCAAGGCCGCCCCCTAGGCGCCGCTCGAAGGCGGCGATTTTCGCCTCGAGCGCGGCGGTGTCCTCGGCCTTACCCAGGTTGGCGAGGAGCTCGACTTGCTGACGCAACTCCCGGAGGGCAATGCAGGCGCTCCGGACGGCCGCCAGTGCGAGCTCCGGCTCTCGCCGGCGCTTGGCCCGGCGGAGTACCGCGCGAGCCTCCGCGTAAAGGTCTTCAGCCTTCTCCCGCTGCCGGTTGACCTGGTCGGCGAGTGCCACGCCGTGCGCCACCTCGACGGCCTCCTGAGCCTTGACGATCGCGGCCGGGAGATGGTGTTGTGCGTGACGTTCAACAGCGTCCGCCGAAAGCGAGGACCGTGCCGCAACGGCGCGGCACGGCTCGCCCCCGACGATCGCCCGGTCAATCGCCTGGCGATCGGGATGAACGCAGACGGTGCAGTTGCGGCCCACGCTAGCCCCTCACGATGCCGCGGAACGCGACCGCCCTGCGGCTGCGGTGCTGCGGCTGCACCCAGCCCGCCAGGACACGCCGGATCGCAGCCCGGAAACCGCGCCTCGAGGCGAGGCGCCAGGCGGCCCCGTCGGCGCTCACTGGCCACCGACGGCGAGCTCGATTGGATCTCCGTCGGGCGTCAACAGCTTGACGAGTCCCGGCAGCTTCGCGATCGGGGAGCGCACCACGCCGTCGAGGATCGCCTCCGCCCACAGGTCGCGCGCAACCGGCGAGGCGTACGCGGCCTTGTCCCAACCGGGGAGCTTGTCGAGTAGCCGAGCCTGCAGCGGCGCGAGCTCGCGAGCCGAAAGGAGGGCTTGCCGCCCCTGCACAATGTCGAGGGCGCCCGCGGCCACCGCCGTGGCGACGTTGGGGCTCGCCGCGAACGTGGCGAGGTCAGCGGGCTTGAAGCCGTGCTCGGCGAGCAGGGTCTCGATGAACACCCACAACCCCGGCCCGTCCGCGATGCGTTCCTTGGGGCCGGCGTACGCGAGCGCCTCAGCGCCCGACGGCGGCAGACCGCCCATCGTGCCCCAGGTGTGGAAGAAGAGAACCTCGCCGGTTCCGCCCCCGCGGTTGGTCTGGTCGGTCGCGATCAGGCCGATCGCCGCGTGCGGGCCGGATTCCAGCAAGCGGCTCATCGCCACCGGGTCGAGGCGAAGGCCCGACGGGATTGCGTCCTTGAAGCGGCGGAACACCTCGCGCCCGGTGATGAGCGCACCCGCGGCGACGACGCGGAACGGCCGTTCCCACTGTTCCACTACGGGTGCGAAGTCCGCGGCAACGCGGTCGGTCGCGGCGGCCGAGGCGAGGGCGAAATCCTTGGGCGGCGCCTGCCAGGTCGAGGCGGCGGGTTCGATGCGAACGCTGCTCATTTGGCGGATGGGCATGATTACCTCCCCGTTCCGAAGTAGCGATCCTTGATCGCCTTGGTCACGCCCGGCGCGAGTTCCTCGAGGCGGCGCTGCACGTTCCAGCCCAACTTGACGAACAGCGACCAGCTCTTCGTCGCGGCCGTGAGGTCAGCGGGTGGCATGGTGGCGATGGCGCTGTCGGCCGCCTCCGCCTCTTCCTTGGTCAATCGTTCGGTGGTCATCTCTTGTCTCCTTTGCCAGCCGTGGCCGGCAGACTGTGAATCTCGGGTTCACTGCGCTTTTCTTCTGTCGAAAGGACTTGCACCGGCGCGGCGTCATTTGTCCGCCGCACGGCGGACTCGGCGCGGCGCTGGTACTTGCCGCGCTTGATGGCGCGAGCCCAGACCTCGGGGGCGTGGCGGAGCAAGCCGAGGATCTCCGCCGGCTCGAGCACCAGCAGGCATTTCGTCTGCCAGAGCAGGACGCAACCGCCCTCGAGCGCGACCGCGGGGCGCGTCGTGGCGGTCACGCCTCACCCCGGGGGAGCGGTTCGTCATCGTCGCCGGGCTCGCGACCCGCCACGCCTTGATCGGGACCGAGTATTCCCGGGACCACTTGTTGTCCGACTAGTGGTGTAGTAGTCCCGACTCCTATAGGAGTAGTCGGGACCACTCCACTAGTGGTCCCAATGTCCCGGCCGGGA
>JAJXYI010000224.1 GCA_021780625.1 bacterium
GACCTGCTCCGTCCGATCTATCGGGAGACGACCAACTACGGCCACTTCGGCAAGGATGGTCTCCCGTGGGAGCAGACCAACCGCACTGCCGAACTCGTCGCGGCCGCCCGCTGAACACCGACCCAAGGCAACCAACCATGTCCACGCTAAATCAGGATTTCAAAGTACGCGATCTCTCCCAGGCCGAGTGGGGCCGCAAGGAGATCGAGGTGGCCGAGCACGAGATGCCCGGCCTGGTCTCGCTGCGCCGGAAGTTCGGCCCGCAGAAACCGCTGGCGGGTGTCCGCATCACGGGCTCGCTTCACATGACGATCCAGACCGCGGTGCTGATCGAGACTCTCACGTCCCTCGGCGCCTCGGTGCGCTGGGCCTCGTGCAACATCTTCTCGACCCAGGACCACGCCGCGGCCGCGATCGCGAAGGCGGGCGTGCCGGTCTTTGCCTGGAAGGGCGAGTCGCTTCCCGAGTATTGGGACTGCACCTGGCTCGCGCTTTCGCATCCGGGCGGCAAGGGTCCGCAGCTCGTCGTCGACGACGGCGGCGACGTGACGCTCCTGCTCCACAAGGGCTACGAGATGGAGCACGGCAGCGCCTGGATCAACACGCCCTCGTCCTCCGAGGAGGAGCAGGTGATCAAGGATCTGCTCAGGCGCATCGGCAAGGAGCAGCCGGGTATCTTCACCGCGATGGTGAAGGACTGGCGCGGCGTCTCCGAGGAGACGACCACCGGTGTGCACCGCCTCTACCAGCTTTTCGAGCAGGGCAAGCTGCTCGTGCCGGCGATCAACGTGAACGACTCGGTCACGAAATCGAAGTTCGACAACCTCTACGGCTGCCGCGAGTCGCTGGCCGATGGCCTCAAGCGCGCGACGGACGTCATGATCGCGGGCAAGGTCGCCTGCGTGTGCGGCTATGGCGACGTGGGCAAGGGCTCGGCGCATTCGCTGCGCGGCTTCGGCGCCCGCGTGATCGTCACGGAGGTCGATCCCATCAACGCCCTCCAGGCGGCGATGGAGGGGTTCGAGGTCAACACGATCGAGAGCACCCTCGGCGTGGCCGATATCTACGTCACCTGCACGGGCAACCGCGACATCATCACCCTCGAGCACATGCTCGCGATGAAGGACCAGGCGATCGTCTGCAACATCGGGCATTTCGACAACGAGATCCAGATCTCGCGCCTGAACTCAGCGCCGGGCGTGAAGAAGGTCACGATCAAGCCCCAGTACGACCTCTACCGCCTCCCTGGCGGTCGCAGCATCTACGTGCTGGCCGAGGGGCGGCTCGTCAACCTGGGCTGCGCCACGGGGCATCCGTCGTTCGTGATGTCCAACAGTTTCACGAACCAGACGCTCGCCCAACTCGATCTTTGGAAGAGCCGCGACGTGTACAAAGTGGGTGTGTATCGGCTTCCCAAGCACCTCGACGAGGAGGTCGCGCGGCTGCACCTGGAGAAGATCGGCGCGAAACTCACGACGTTGAGCAAGGAACAGGCCGAATACCTCGGCGTCCCGGTCGAGGGGCCGTACAAGCCGGAACACTACCGGTACTGACCACGAAGCCCGGGTTCGCCCGGGCTTTTTTGTTGGATTAACAGGGTTGGAGGGGATGGAAGGGATGGGTCGTCGAGTCGCGGGCTGATTGCGGATTGATTGGCCAGCTCGAAACGTCGTTCGAGTTTTGAGCCCGGAAATGTCACCAGGCTTCGCTCGCCCCAATCATCCATCCCTTCCATCCCCTCCATCCCTGTTAAAATCGCAGTCTGCTATCCGCGGTCGCGCTCAGGCCGGGCGCCCGAGAATCAGGACGGTCCGGTAGGGCACATCGACGAATCCGTTTCGCGCAAACCGTGCGTGGACGGAACGCGCGAGCCGTTCGGATTCGCGTCCGGCGTCGGTTTCCCGGCGTGGCATGTACGAGCGCGAAAACACGAAACTGACGCATCCGTCCTGATCGAGGCGCTGGACGTGGGGCCAGGAGAGTTCGCGTTTCGCGCCGTGACGGAAGAAGCGGGGAACGTCGGCGCGGTTCTCGTGCGCGAGCAGGGCGCCGCGTTGGGCGCCTCCGAACTGCGCAAAAATGTCGTCGAGGGCGACGTGGAGTGGATCGTCGAGCACGCGGTCGTTCCAGATGAGGGCGACCTGCCCGTGGGGCTTTAGTACGCGAAGGAATTCGGCGCGGGTGCGCTCGATCTCAAACCAGTGAAAGGCCTGCGCGGCGGTGATGAGATCGAGCGAGCGGTCGGGCAGGGGAAGCGCCTCGGCGCTGCCGGCGATGCTCCGGTATCCAGGCCGGCCAGCCAGACGGCGGTCGGCTTCCGCGCGCATGTCGGCATTGGGTTCGACCGATGTGACCGCGCAGCCGAGATCGAGGAGGCCCTGGGTCAGCAGCCCCGTGCCCGCACCGACGTCGGCGATGCGGGAATCGAGCCCCGCGGTCAGTTCACCGCGCAGCGTTGCAACGAGTGCGGTTGGGTAATCGGGTCGGGACGCCGCATAATCCGCGGCTTTCGGCGAAAACACGCTTTTGAATCCGCCGGCTCCGGCATAGGCTTCGCGAAGGCGCAGGGCGGTGTCGTCGGATTCGTTCATGAGCGCTGCCGGGATGGTTCGGACAGTTGAACCCGCCTTCGCACCTGTCGACGTGAATTAACAGATGGAGGGGATGGATTTCCTGGGTGAGCGGGGTTCGGTGCAACTTCCGTACTAGGAATCGGACGACCTTTGATGTCAGAAATCCAATCGGCAATCCGTCCGCGGTATTGCCGCACCCCTATCCCTTCCATCCCGGTTGACCCACTTTCGGGAGTCTCATGCGAGGTCGACCTTGACGGTGTCCTCGGCGGACCAGGGGGTGGCTGAGAATTCGACGGCCTCGGCGTAGACGGCGCCCTCGTAGACGTGCTCGATTCCGGGTTCGATGCGCACGAGGTCGCCCGCGTGCACGGTGTGCTCGAGGCGTTCGCCGGAGTTGTGATCGCGGGTGATCAGGCGGAGCTTTCCGCGGAGCAAGTAGAGGAACTCGAGCTTCGCGGGATGGTAATGGCCGCCGCGGCGGATGCCGGGCTGGAAGGTGAGGAAGCCGAGGAAGCGGATCTCGGGGCAGGCGGGGTGGAGCAGGGTGAATTCTCCCTGGCCGAGCATCAGCCGCTTTGCGCCCGGCTCGGCGTTGCCGCTGTTGAAGATGGGAAGGGGAGTGATTTCGACGGAAGGCATCGCTGGAACGAGAAGCCGAAACCCGCCGGGAGTCGCGACAAAAAGTGAAGGGGCGGAGTAGGGATGGGAACAAGAAGCTAACGAAGGGAACGAAGCCGGATTTGGTGGACTGGGGCCGAGGGCAGGTGGCCCGAGGGTGAACGCAGTTCGGGGATCGAATCGCTGGATTTCTGACCCAGTACTGCCAACCCTGAGATCATCCGCCTGACGACGCTGCTTCTGTTCAACCCGGTTCGAAACGGTGTGGCTGTGCTTCTGTTCGGCCAAAATAGAAAAGGCGCGGCCGATGAGGCCGCGCCTTGGAATGAGTTTTCGGATACGCGACGGGCCGCTCAGGCGCCGTTGTTGACGTACTGGGCGAAGAGGTTCTCCAGGTACTCCTGGTGGGCGCTCTTCAGCTTGGGCTCGCCGAGCTTGGTGAGCACGAGCTTCTCGAGCTCCTTGAAGCCGACCTTTCCGGCCTCGATGTCGGCGCCGAAGCCCGAGTCGTAGCTCGAGTAGCGCTCGGCGACGAAGGACTCGAACTTGCCATCGGCGAGGATGCGGCGGGCGATCTTGAAGGCCAGCGAGTACGCGTCGAAACCGCCGACGTGGGCGTAGAACAGGTCCTCGATGTCGGTCGAGGTGCGGCGGATTTTCGCGTCGAAGTTGAAGCCGCCCGTGCCCAAGCCGCCCGCGCGGAGGATGGAGGTCATCGCGAGGGTGAGCTCGCGCGTGTCGGTGTTGAACTGGTCGGTGTCCCAGCCCAGCAGCAAGTCACCCGAGTTTGCGTCGATCGAGCCGAGCATGCCGGCCGCGGCGGCGACCTCGATCTCGTGCTGGAAGGAGTGGCCCGCGAGGGTGGCGTGGTTGGTCTCGATGTTCAGCTTGAAGTGCTTGCTCAGGCCGTAGGTGCCGAGGAAGCCGATGCAGGTGGCGCAGTCGAAGTCGTACTGGTGCTTCGTGGGCTCCTTCGGCTTGGGCTCGATGAGGAACTGGCCCTTGAACCCGATGGACTTCGCGTAGTCGACGGCCATCTGGAGGAAGGTCGCCAGGTGGTCCTGCTCGCGGCCGAGGTTGGTGTTGAGGAGCGACTCGTAGCCTTCGCGGCCACCCCAGAAGACGTAGTTCTCGCCGCCGAGCTCCTTGGTGACGTCGAGTGCCTTCTTCACCTGCGCCGCGGCGTAGGCGAAGACGTGGGCGTCGGGGTTCGTGGAGGCGCCGCACATGTAACGCGGGTTGGAGAAGAGGTTGGCGGTGCCCCAGAGCAGCTTCACGCCCGTGGCCTTCTGCAGCTCCTTCGCGTGGGCGACGATCTTGTCGAGGTTGCGGTTGCTCTCGGCGAGCGACTTGCCCTCGGGGGCGATGTCGCGGTCGTGGAAGCACCAGAACGGGGCGCGGATCTTTTGATGAAACTCAAAGGCCGCGTCCATGCGCTTCAGTGCGACGGACACCGGGTCCTTGCCGGACTCCCAGGGGCGGACGATGGTGCCGGGGCCGAACGGATCGCCGCCGGTGCCACGGAACGAATGCCAGTAGGCGATGGAGAAGCGCATGTGCTCTGCCATCGTCTTGCCG
>JAJXYI010000131.1 GCA_021780625.1 bacterium
CGGCTCTCAGCCTCGGCCTTGCCGAAGCCGGCGAACACGCTTGAGCGCAGGTCGGCGCCCGCGGCGAGCACGCGTCGGATTTCGCCTCCGCTGACCAGGTCGAAACCGGCGCCGAGATTGGCGAATAGGCGCAGGACGGCGAGGCTGGCATTGGCCTTGGCGGCGTAACAGACCTGCAGGTCGACCCCCGGGAAGCTCCGGACCAGGCGATCGAGATTCTCTGCCATGGTTGCCACGCTGTAGACGTAGGTCGGCGTCCCGTAGAGCTGCGCCACGGCGGCGAGATCGACGTTCTCGCAGTGCAGGGAATCACCGGAGTAGCGGAAGTGATGCATGCGACGGAGTAAAAATTGGTGAAACCGGCGAAGGGTGTTGGATTCCCCTTGAAAAAACCACCCCAAAGTCGGGAGATGCGTGCGTGATTCGTTCGCTCAAACGCATGCTGCATCGCCCGGCCATCAAGCTGGGTTCGCTGGGTCGAAAACCCAGGTCCGGGGCGCAGCTGAGGAACGAGCGGTTTGTCAGTTATCTCTCGGCGAACAACCGCAAGCGGATCGACACGGATTTGCAGGATGCGCTGCTTGCGGGGCGTCGGTTTGCGCGGCGGGTGGCGATGCTCGCGGCGGTGGCGTTCGTCGCCTGGGTGGTGCTTCAGAGTGCCCGCGCGATCGGGATGTTCTGATCGTCGTTTCGGAGCGGTCCGGGCGATTTCGGAATCGCGCTGAGCGACCGCGCACCTAACCTCCGGCAAAAGGACTCCCCATGTCTTCGCATTTCAACGCCTTCGTCCAGGCGTTCATCCCGTTGTTTGTCGCGATCGATCCGATCGGCCTTGCGGCCGTGTTTCTCGCCCTGGGCCATGACGTGCCCGGAGACGTGAAGCGGAAGATTTCGGTGCAGGCGACGATCACCGGCGGCGCGGTCGCGCTGCTGTTCCTGTTCCTGGGCGCGAGCATTTTTGCGGCGTTGGGGATCACCGTGGCGGACTTCGAAATCGCGGGCGGGCTGATCCTGTTCATCCTGGCGGCGCGCGACATCATCCAGTCGGCGACGGAGGACACGACGAAACTGGCGGACGACTTTGGCGTCGTGCCGCTCGGCATGCCGCTCATCGCGGGGCCGGCGACGATCACCACGCTGCTATTGCTGGCCCAGACGGTGGGTGTGCTGGTGAGCCTGGTGGCGCTGGCGGCGAACCTGGTGCTGGTGATCTTCGCCTTCCGCTACAGCGAAAAGCTTGGGGCGCTGATTGGCCGGACGGGGCTTCGGGCCGTGTCGAAGATCATCTCGCTGCTGCTGGCGGCGATCGCGGTCAACATGATCCGGCGCGGCCTGTGACCGGCGCGAGCTCGCGCAGCGCGTCGCGGGCGATCCAGCGCGCGGAGGGTGTATTGAGTTTCAGGATGCGCCGCGCCTCCGCGATCGCCGAGCGGCGCAGGCGCGCGTTGCGCTTCCCGATCTGGCGGAGCGCCCAGCTTGCGGCCTTGCGGACAAAGTTGCGGTCGTCGGTCGACACGGAGCGGATGGCGGGCAGGAAATCCAGGAAGACGCGGTCATCCGCAGACCGGTCGTGGACGGCCAGCGTGGCGACGAGCACCAGGCCCGCGCGCCGCACATTTTCGCGGTGGCGAGGGATCCAGGTCCGGGCGCAGGCGGCGGCGTGGGGCGATTTTCGGAAGAGGTGGATGCAGGCATTGTCGACGGTGGCCCAGGTGTCGAAGCCGCGGGCCCAGCCAGTCATCGTGCGGATCGTCAGCCGGTCGGGGTCCGCCACGAGTGCTGCGAGCAATCGCGCCTCGTGGACGCCGGTCTCCCACAGGGCGAGAGCGAGTGCGTGATCCCGTCGGTGCTCGCGGGCGATCGTCCGGAGGGCGGGCATCGAGAGACCCAAATGCTCGCCCTGCGGACGTATGCCGAATCGGCGCTGTCCTTCCACGTCCCGCGGCGAGCGCCCGGCCCGCAGGCGCTCGAGGATGTCCGGCACGAGTGCCGGGCCTGCAGCGGGTTTCTCAGAGGTGGGCATCCCACAGTTCCGGCACCCAGCGGAATCCGTCGCCGGAGGCCTGGATGTGACCGAGGGCGGGGAAGGGCATGTGGTAACCGAACACGCGGACGCCCTCGGCGGCCAGCTTGGGGAAGATCTCGCGTCGAGTCGCGACAGCGAGGTCGGGGTTGACGTCGAAGCCGACGGTCCAGTCCGGGTGCGGGAGCATCACGGCGAAGTGGTGCCCGAGGTCGACCATGTGATGGAGCACTTCCGCGCCGGACCGGATCCTCAGGTTGATATGGCCGGGAGTATGGCCGGGGGCGAGCGTGGCGGTGAGGCCGTCGGGCAGCGTGGCGGTTGGAGTGATGCGCGAGAAGGGGATTGCGGCGAAGACCTGCCGGGCGGCTGCGATGCTTGCCGCCTGGGATTTCTCGTCGAGGCGGCTTTTCGAGAAATCCGGTTTTGGCGAGGTCCAGAAGTCGATTTCCTCGGCGGAGCAAAAATGCTGGGCGCGGGTGAAGACGGGTTTGCCTGCGTCGTCGAGCAGGCCGCCCATGTGGTCTCCGTGGGCGTGGGTGAGAATGACCGAATCGATGTCGCCCGGCTCCAGTCCGAGCGAGGCGAGATTATCGGCGACGTTGAATGCGGCGGGCACTGCATTGCGCGCGAATCCGGCGTCGATGAGGATGTTCTGGCGTCCGGTGCGGACGAGCAGGACGTTGAAGTAGAGCCGCAGCGACTGGGAGGGGAGGCACTCGCGGGCGAGGGCGGCGGCGAGCTGTTCGGACGTGGCCTGGGGCGCGAAGAATGGGTGAGGCGAAGGAATGTCGCGGGTGAAGGCGGCGAGGGTGGCGCATTCGAAGTCGCCGACGTTGAAACGGTAGATGGGCAGGTTGGGATTGCGGACCATGGCGTTGTTCAGTGAGGGAATGGCTGAAGTGTGGATATGCGGCGACCCTCCGAAGGCGAGTCCGCGGCGCAGACCGACGCGGGTGTGCTTGAACGAAGGAATCGGCGGGGCGCCCGGTTGATCGTTCCAGCTGGAACGGCCGGACCCCGCGTCCGAGTATACTGCATTTCCCGCAAAATGCCGCGCCGCGAAAGCGGTTCCGGCGATATCAGCCCGGTGGCCAGCCCAATTGCCGGCCGGCGAGAAGGTGGACGTGCAGGTGGGGAACGCTTTCGGAGGCATCCGCGCCATTGTTCACGACAAGGCGGAATCCGCGCTCGAGGCCGAGTTTTTGCGAGAGCTCCCGTGCGACGGCGAGGAGATGTCCCACATGGGCTTCATCGGAGGGCTGGAGGGCTTCGACCCGCGGTATCAGCTTTTTGGGGATGATGAGCAGATGGACGGGGGCCTGCGGCTGGATGTCGTGGATGGCGATGCAGAGATCGTCCTCGTACTCGATCCGCGCCGGAATCTCCCTGTCGATGATGCGTTGAAAGATCGTCTTTTGGGGGGAGGACACGGCTGAGAGATCGCACGAGTGCGGGCGTGTTTTCAATCCCGTTTACCGTCCGGAGCCGTGTCTTGGACTCGGGCACGGATGGGTGGTGCGGGCACGGTTCGGCGAGGGTTTGGAATACGTGCCGCGGCTTCCGCGGGAGTGTGGATCGCGCCGGGCCTGTATCCGGCACCCTGCGACCGAGGGGTGGATTCGACGAAGTGGCGCAAGGGTCGGATCACGCACGAAGCTCGACCAGGCGATTTATGAATTTATGTTCAGACTCTCGTGTCCTGGTAAATCAATGGTTCTCAGGTAATGATTCCGAAGTAGTTAACAATTAATATTAAAAGTATAATTGTTAATGGATGTTATGGGCTCCCATTAGATTTGGATGATAAGGTAAACTTAAACAAAACTCAGTCTCAGTGATAGATTTTCTTATGGATAGACAGGGGTCTTTCCATCGATAGATAGACATATACCCAAGTATGAAAATTACCCTGACCCGAGGCCTTACACCCTTGACCGCGCTGTGTGCAGCGATGCTCGTGGGGGCAATCCCGCGCCTGAAGGCGACGGATGGCATGAACATGGAGGGCTACGGCCCGATATCGACCGCGATGGGAGGAACCTCGATGGCGTTCGACAACGGAACCGCGGGCGTCATCAACAATCCGGCGACGCTGGGCCTGCAGCAGCAGGCGAACCGGCTGGACCTGGCGCTCGGAATTCTTGGGCCCGACATTCATGCGACGAATCCGGCGGGCCAGTCGGCCAAGTCGGAATCGACGGCGTTCTACATGCCTGCGGTCGGCTACATCCACCGCTCGGGCGACCTCGCCTACGGTGTGGCGGTCTTTGGCCAGGGAGGGATGGGCTGCCAGTACAATGGCAACTCCTGGCGGGGGCTGGGCTTCGGCTTGGAGAATCGCAGTGAGGTCTCGGTTGGCCGCGTGATCGCGCCGCTGGCCTGGAACATCAATGACAAGCTCACGATTGCAGTGACGGCTGATCTCGTCTGGGCCGGCATGGACCTGAAGATGGCCATGGGTGGCGCCCAGTTCAACGACCTGGTGAACCCTCAGTCGCAGCAGTTCGGTCGCGCCTCAGGGACGATCGTCCAGTCGTTTGGCCAGATCATGCAGCAGATGCCGGCGGGCACGTCGGTGGATTACGCCTACTTTGATTTCTCCAACAGCAATCCCTTCACCGGGCGGGCGCGCGGCTATGGCTATGCGGGAAGCGTCGGCGTCCTCTATCGGCCGACCAGCTCGCTGAGCATGGGGCTCACGTACCACATGGAGACGGAGCTGGCGGACCTGACGACGAAC
>JAJXYI010000147.1 GCA_021780625.1 bacterium
TGGACAGCACGACGCCGGCACCGAGGTGCGCGCCGTTGCCGAGAATGGAGTCGCCGATGTAGGGACGGTGCGGCACGTGCACGTCGTCCATCAGGAGGGAATTCTTGATTTCCGCGCAGTGTCCCACGACGCAGTTGGCACCGACGATGACATTGCCGCGAAGAAAGCAGCCGGGCATGAGCTTCGAACCGGGGCCGATCCAGGCCGGGCCGATGATGGTTGCGCTGTGGGGGAGGCGGGCGGACGGGTGGATATAGACGGCCCCTTCCACATGAACACCGGGCCCGAATCCGTTGGTTGGATTTGGCTGCAGCCTGGATGTGAGGGCTTCGCCGATCTTGGAAAGCCAAGTCCAAGGCTCGGCATCGGCGTTGAAAAACGGAGCAAAGAGGGCGAGCGAGTCGGGCAGGCTGAAGAGATCTCTGGCTTTCACGCCGTTACCAAAGAGGAAAATGGTTCCGCTGGGAAGGCGATCTTCGCGGGAAAGGCGATGGGAGGCGGACCGGGAGCTGGGCGGGAGTCAGGACTTGCACGCACCACCGCCCCGCCTAGCTTCAGTCGAAGCCCCAGCCCCCAATGAAACGTGTACTCACCTCCGGTGTCGCGACCTTGGTACTGCTTTTGGTTTCCGCTTGTGCGGACGGCAACGTCGCTTCCCGCCGCGACGGCCGGCTCGGGGCGACGGCGGCGGCGGCGAGGGATGACTACAACTTTCAGGTCAACAACATCACAAATGCGCTCCTCGCGAAGAATCCGAAGATGACCTTGAAGGAGGCGACGGCGGAGGCGCAGCAAAGGGCGGCGGGGGAAGCAACCCCTTCGTCGGCGGCGACCTGGGCCGAGCAGTACCAGAGCCAGCAGAAGGCCGAGGCCAAGGATAAGTTTCTGGCCGACCTGGAAAAGTCTCAGGGTGGCAATTGAGACGGGGCGCAACTATCGCCGCTTTGTGTTGCGGACGACGCGCATCGCAGTAGCGGTGTCGGGATGCCGTCGCTTGCCGAATATCGAATCTCCGAATTCGAGAAGGAACTGACCGCGTGGGGATTCAAGTCCTCCCATGCGGCGCGGATTCTGCGCAGGTATTTCGATTTTGGCGGCTCGGTGCCATGGGACGCCCTGCGGGTGCCCGAGGCACTCCGGGAACGCGTGACCCGGGAACGCCCCGAGTTCGCGTCCGTGGTGAGTTCCCGTCAGGTGGCTGCGGATGGGACCGTGAAACTGCTCCTGCGGTATGCGGATGGCCGCAGTGTCGAGGCGGTGATGATGAGCGATTATCGCGAGGACCGGGTGGCTGGCTGCCTGTCGACGCAGGCGGGGTGTGCGATGGGCTGCGATTTTTGCGCCACGGCGCAGGGCGGGCTGGAGCGAAATCTCGAGGCCGGTGAGATCGTGGAGCAATTTTTGCGACTGCGCGGTGAGGCGAAAGCCGCGGGGAAGACGCTGCGCACGGTGGTGTTCATGGGAATGGGGGAGCCGATGCACAACTACGACGCGATGATCGAGGCGCTGAGACGCATCGGCGGGGGCGAGCTCGGTGCGCTGGGGTGGCGGCAGATCACCGTCTCGACCGTGGGGATCGTCGCGGGTATCGACCGACTCGCGGCGGAGGGCTTGCGGGTGAACCTGGCCGTCTCGCTCCATGCTCCCGACGACACCACGCGTGCACGCCTGCTTCCCGCGGGGCGGAGGTTTGCGATTGCGGACATCCTCGCGGCGGCGGATCGCTATCAATCGGTGAGCGGGCTGCCGGTGATCGTTCAGTATTGCCTGCTCAAGGACGTGAACGACTCACCGGAGCAGGCGGGCATGCTGGCGGACCTGCTTGCGGCGCGTCGCATGCACGTGAACCTTCTGCACTACAATCCCACGGGCGCGGGGCTGAGCGGACGTGCCTACGAGGCGTGTCCGGCGGAGCGGATGGATGCGTTCATCGCGATCCTGCGGGATCGCGGCGTCGTGGCGCATGTGCGGCGGCCTCGCGGACGCGACATTGCGGCCGCGTGCGGGCAGCTCCGGGCCGAGGGCGGGGACGGAATCTGAGCGGGGGACGGGGGCGAAAAAAAGGACGCGCCCGCGGAGGCGCGTCCTTGAAAAACGGAGACGTCCGCCTACTCGAGCAGCATGTCCTTCACCGAGCGGCCGGCGGGAATCATCGGCAGCACGTGCTCGGTGTAGGGCACCACGACGTCGAGGACATAGGCCTCGTCGGAGTCGAGCATCTCCTGGATGGCGGGACGCAGATCCTGCTCGCGCAGGACGCGGCGGCCCTTGAGTCCGAAGCCCTCGGCGATTTTCACGAAATCGGGGTAGAGGCCGCCGGGGTTGTCGGGGCTGCCGATGTTGTCGGCGTCGCCGAGGATCGTGTTGCCGCGCAGACTGCCGTAGAAACGGTCTTCCCACTGCACGACCATGCCCAGGTGCTGGTTGTTGAGGATCATCGCCTTTGCGGCGATCTTCTCGATCTTGGCCGTGGCGAGTTCCTGGATGTTCATGAGGAACGAGCCGTCGCCGTCGATATCCACGACCTGCTGGTCCGGGCAGGCGACCTTTGCGCCGAGTGCGGCGGGGTAACCGAAGCCCATGGCGCCGAGGCCGAGGGAGCTGATATAGCGGCGGGGTTTGTTCCAGCGGTAATGCTGGGCCGCCCACATCTGGTGCTGGCCGACGCCGGTGGTGATGATGGCGTCGCCCTTCGTGAGCTCATACAGCGCCTCAACAGCCTCCTGGGGCTGAATGAAGCGGGAAGACTTGTCGTATTTGAAGGGGAACTTGGTTTTCCACTCGTTGACCTGAGCGTGCCAGGCGGTGAGGTTCGCGGCGGAAAACTTGCGAGCGGCGATGAGCTTGTTGAGCCGTTCGAGTGCGTAGCGGATATCGCTGATGATGGGGAGCTGGACGCGCTTGTTTTTGTTGTGCTCCGAGGCGTCGATGTCGATGTGGACGATCTTGGCGGACGGCGCGAACTTGTTCACGTCGCCGGTGATGCGGTCGTCGAAGCGCACGCCAAACGCGAGCAGTAGATCGCACTGGTCGACGGCCCAGTTGCTGTAGGCGGCGCCGTGCATGCCGAACCAGTGCAGTGAGAGGGGATGGGTTTCGGGGAAGGCGCCGACGCCCATGAGCGTGGTTGCGACTGGGATGCCAGTCTTTTCGGCGAAGGTCTTGAGCGCCTTGTCGGCGTTGGCCGCGATGATGCCGCCGCCGACGTAAAGCATGGGCTTGCGGCTCTCGGCGATCAGATCGAGCACCTGATCGAGCTGGGCGTCGCTCGCGTGATGTTCGAGCCCCAGCCAGGGATTGCGGAAAGTCACCGTCGCGGGGTATTCCGGGATGAGGCGTGCCTGCTGGACGTCCTTGGGAATATCGATGACCACGGGGCCCTGGCGGCCGCTGAGGGCGATCTGGAAGGCCTCTTTGATGACGCGCGGAAGATCCTCGGCCTTGAGCACGAGAAAGGAGTGTTTCACGACCGGCAGTGTGAGGCCGAAGAAGTCGGTCTCCTGGAAGGCCATTTTCCCGATGTATTTTTGGAAAACCTGGCCGGTGATTGCGACCATCGGGATCGAGTCCATGTAGGCGTCGGCGATAGCGGAAACGAGGTTGGTGGCGCCGGGCCCGCTGGTGGCCATGCATACGCCGACCTTGCCTGTGGCGCGCGCGTAGGCTTCGGCGGCAAAGGCACCTCCCTGTTCGTGACGGGGGAGAATGGTGCGCACTTTGCCGCTGCGGGCCAGCGCCTGATGGAGCTCAAGCGAGCTTCCGCCCGGGTAGGCGAAGATGGCCTCAACTCCCTCGCGCAGGAGGCACTCGACGACGCAGTCGGCGCCGTTCATTTCTCTGGTGTTGGCGGGCTTCTTGGACGGGGAGGGCTTGGCGGATTTCTTCATGACTTGAAAAGTGAGATTTTGCGGAAGCGAAAAAGATCGATGCCAGACAGAAAAACAACTCTTGAACACCGATTGCGTCGGCGGACGGGGTGCGAGAGATGGGGGAGCGGGTTAAGTTTGGCTACGAAGGGAAATAAGGGAAACGCATCGGTCCCTCGTGTGGCAAGAGCGGTTTTGCGATTGAACCCAGAGGATGGCGAGCAAGAGTGCCGCCGTGTTCAAGCTTCTGTTTATCGGAGACATCGTGGGAAGGCCGGGGCGCGACATTGTCGCGGCGAAGGTCGCGGATCTGCGCGCCGAACTCGGCGTCGAATTCGTGATCGCGAATGGTGAGAATGCGGCGGCTGGCTCGGGCATCACGGGTGCGATAGCCAAAACGCTTTTGGGCAGCGGCGTCGATGCCATCACCCTGGGTGACCACGTTTGGGATCAGAGGGGCTGGGAGACTGAGATTGGAGCGCTGCCCCAGGTCTGCCGTCCGGCAAATCTCCCTGCGGCCTGTCCGGGTCTGGATCACGTGATCGTGGAGAAGAACGGGTTTCGACTGGCGGTGTTCACGGTATTGGGGCGCAATTTCATCGGAATGAAGGGTGACTGTCCGTTTTTGTGCGCGGATGCGGTGCTGGCGAAGACCGTGGGTGCGGGCCGGGCGGACGGTGCGTTTATCGAAATCCATGCGGAAGCCACGTCCGAGAAACAGGCGATGGGCTGGTATTTCGACGGGCGTGCGGTGGCGGTTCTCGGGACCCACACCCATGTGCCCACGGCGGACGCCTCGGTCCTGCCGAAGGGGACGGCGTTCATGTGCGACGTGGGGATGACCGGGCCTTACGAGAGCGTGTTGGGACCGGCGATTTCTCC
>JAJXYI010000275.1 GCA_021780625.1 bacterium
TGAACACCTGTTGGAGAAAAGAGATGAGGGCGTTAATCGTCGTGGGAGAATTTCCCGCCCGCGTCTTCTCTTTTGCTTTGGGCGGCAAATAGGTGGAGGCACCATTCTCAAACTTTTGGAGAAACTTGGCACACGCCTCGGGCGTGACTCGCCGCAGCTCCATGTCGAAAATCTGCGGCCACGTCCGTTGCAACGTGAACTCCGATCGGAGGCGAAATTCCTTGGTGCGGGGCCGGAGGCGGGCGTTGCCACGCACCGCTACTTTGTAAGCCTCCACGGCCGCTCGAAACGTGCTCTTTGGGTCAATTTGCGTCCTCTTGGGGCCGGTGGAGAACGCTCGAAGCTCCTTGAGCTTGTCGGGTAAACGGTATTTCGCGGTCGTAAACACGTCCGTATCGAGGCTACGCCACTTTAGCTTACCGCCCACCTTCACGCGGACGTAGTAAACGCCACTGTCGGTGGCTTGGACGAGGCAGGGGACTCTCGTGGACTCAATTTTCACTCCCGAGGTATAGGAGCCCGGTATAGGACACGTCAAACATCGAGCGCCTATTGACACGGTATACGTTTTGTAACTGCTACTTACCGAAGTCGTATTTTGGCAGCACAACGGCTTCTAAGACCGTCGCGTCTGCCAATTTCGCCACCCGAGCCTCTACCAGACACCGTGAATTCCCTCCACCACGCCCCGGGCTGGCAAGCGCCTTTTGCACCCGCCCGCCCAGGCGCCTGGGTCAGGCAGGCGCCGCGCCCAGGCGCTCGCCCATCTTTGCGTAGGTCTCCATCTGGCGGGCACTCGCCTCGAGCAGGTCGCTGTCCACACGAAGTCTCCCCGCCTCGAACAGCGTGATCACGCACGAGCCGCCGAACTTGAAATACCCCTTCTCCTCGCCCTTCGGCGCCGGACGGCCCGCCACGTAGCTCTGGCGGATGCTGCCCACCATCGTCGCGCCGATCTCCACCATCATGACGCGCCCGAAGCGCGGACTCTCGACCGTCGTGAGCATCCGCTTATTGGATACCAGATAACGCACGTTGCGGCGCAGCGCGATCGGACTCACGGAATACAGGACGCCGTCGATCAGGCGCGCCTCCGCCGGGGTTCCCGCTACGGGAAAGTGAAACCGGTGATAGTCCACGGGCGCCAGTCGGGAGATCAGCATCGTGCCCCCGCGGTAGCGGAGCGTGAGCTCGCGCTGCGATTCGGGGACCTTGTCCTCGGCAAACAGGGACGAGAGCCGGAACTTCTCGCCCTTCACGTAAAACCCCGTCGCGGCGTCCAGATCCTGAAACACGAGATGGCGCCCGTCCGCGGGCAGCACCGCGACGTCGTCGCCGACGACGATGGGACGCGCATCCGGCTTGAGCGCCCGGTGGAAAAATTCGTTGAAGGTCCTGAAGTTGTACGGGGACTTGGCGAACTCGTCGACGTCCAGGTTGTGCTCGATGATGAAGGGCAGCACGCGCTGCGCGCTGTAGCGCCAGTTCATGCGCCAGCCGTAGTACCTCGACAACAGGGCGCGCTTGACCGCGAGGTTCAGCGCCAGCCGGCCCGGCCCGGTCTCGTACAGCCAGCGCATCCACCCCTCGCCAAGAACCTTCTCGGTCTCGACGACCTGAGTGGAACGAACGACATAGCGGACCGGTTCGGAGGGCATGAGCCGAGTCTCCTAACCCCGGCATCGGGGATGTCGACGCCATTTCGTTCGCCGTGCGCAGGCCGGCGTCAGAGGACGCGCCGCCTCAGCTCCTCGACGAGGGCCCGGGGCTCCGCCGGCGACACCATGACGCACGCGCCGGACTTCCACCGAAGAACGACCGCCGTCGCAGGGTCCGACAGGTACGCGCGAAACGAGCCCCAGCGCCGGCTCCTGAACAATCCTGCCACCGCCCCGAGCCCTCCATTGCCAACGACCCGACACGCCCCCCGCATGACGTCCGACTCCACTGCCGCCGACGCGAGCCCCTCCAGCGAAAAGCGCCGCGAAAGAAATGCGCGCCTGACGACCAGCGACGAACCGGCCAGCTCATACGCGAGGATGCGTGCGCCGTGCCAGTAGACGGCCAGCGCAAGGGGAACCGCCACGAGGACGAACAGGCCGGGCACAAGCGGCACCTCCGCCGACCGCCAGGTCCCGGCGACCGCCAGCACCTCGAGCAGGGCCACGGCTCCGAACGTGACCAGAGTCGCACCCCGGACGCGCGCGCCGCGCCGGGCTGGAGGGACTTCGAGGTCGGGGGGACGAGCGGACATCGTGGTATCCTATTTCTAGTTACAAATGACCCTGCGTGCTAGGCGGACCTTACGCGGCCCGCGGCCCTGCGTCCAGTACGTGCAGCGGCCCTCCAGTCGCCCGTGCGGGGCCCGAGCCGGGCGCAGGACGAGCTTTTGCATCGTTTTTCCCCAGGAATGGGGCAATTTATCGGCCAAAAATCATGAAGCCTTACCTCGCCTTCACCTGCCTGCTCGCGTTCAGCCCCCTTGCCGGGGTTGCGATGCCCGAAGAGCCAGCGGTCAAATCCAAGACCAATCCCGCCTACTCCTGGGACCTGAGCCTCGTCTACAAGGACGAAGCCGCATTTCAGGCCGCCAAGTCGGCCCTGGCCGCCGAGATTCCCAAGATCCGGAGCTTCCAGGGGCATCTCGGCGACAGCGCGAAATCGCTCCAGGAGGCCATAGACACCGTCTATGGCCTGCGCAAGGAACTCGCCCGGCTGAGCTCCTACGCCAGCCAGAAACTCGACGAGAACCTGAAGGATCCGAGTTCGCTGGAGCGCAGCCAGGAAGTCGACCTGCTCGCCACGGACTTCGCTCAGGCCGCGAGCTTCATCGATCCAGAGCTGCTCGCTGCGGGACAGGCCAGGATCGAGGGCTACGTCGCCGCCGACCCCGGGCTCGCCCCCTACCGGTTCCCGATCGCGGAGATCTTCCGCAAGGCCCCGCACACGCTCGACACCCAGGCCGAGGGCGTCCTGTCCGCGGCCTCGCTGATCACCGGCACGCCCGAGTCGGTCTACAGCATCCTCACCTCCGCCGACATCCCCTGGCCCACGATCAAACTCTCCGATGGCTCGACCGTCACGATCGACCAGGCTGGTTATACGAAATACCGCGCCCTTCCCAACCGCGCCGATCGCGAGGCGGTCTTCCGTGCGTTCTTCGGCGCCTTCGCGCAGTACCAACGCACGCTCGGCGTCTCCCTCTACTCGCAGGTGAAGACCGACTGGTTCAGGGCGAGCGTCCGCAAGTACCCGAGCTCCCTCGCGGCCGCCCTCTCCGAAAACGACGTGCCGGAGTCCGTCTATCGCACCCTCATCGACCAGACCAACGCCAACCTGCCCACCCTCTACCGTTACTATCGCCTGCGGGGGCGGATGCTCGGCATCAAGGATCTGCGCTACTGGGATATCTACCCGCCGATCGTGAAGCTCGACAAGGACTTCCCCTATGAGACGGCCAAGAAGCTCGTGATCGACGCCACCCGCCCGCTCGGCGCCGGGTACACGCAGCTGATCACGTCGAGCCTCAACGGGCGCTACACGCACGTCTACCCCTCGCCGGGCAAACGCTCGGGCGCCTACATGAACGGAGCGATCTACGACGTGCATCCCTTCGTCCTCACCAACTACAACGACGACTACGAGTCCGTCTCCACCCTCGCCCACGAGTGGGGCCACGGCTGCCACTCGCTGCTCGCGAACACCCACCAGCCGTATCCCACGGCCGACTACAGCATATTCGTGGCCGAGATCGCGTCCACCTGCAACGAGGCGCTCCTGCTCGACCACATGCTCAAGGTCGCAAAATCCGACGACGAGCGGCTCTACTACCTGGGCAACGCCCTGGAAAACCTGCGCGGGACCTTTTTCCGCCAGGCGATGTTCGCCGAATTCGAGCTGAAGATCCACGAGGTCGTCGAGCACGGCGGCTCGCTGTCGGACGCCCGGCTTTCCCAGATCTACGGCGACCTGCTGCGCAAATACCAGGGCCAGGCGCAGGGAGTGATGAAGATCGACGACTTCGTGACGGACGAGTGGGCCTACATCCCGCACTTCTACTACAATTTCTACGTCTACCAGTACGCCACCTCCATCGCCGCCTCCCAGCTCTTCGCGGAGCGCATCATGAAGGGCGAACCCGGCGCCACCGAAACCTACCTCGCCATGCTCAAGGCCGGCGGTTCGGACCATCCCTACGATCTGGTCAGGCGCGCCGGCGTCGACCTCGCCACGCCGGCCCCCTACCAGGCCCTCGCGGCCCGGATGAACTCGATCATGGACCAGATCCAGGCGATCCTCGACAAACGCGACAACTAAGCTTCAACCCGGGCGCCGCTCGAGCGGCGCCCGGTCCCTTCTTCCCCCTCCCTTCCGCTCAATCCCCAACCACCATGGCAAAGACCCTCCTCGTCACCGGCTCCTCCGGCCTGATCGGCTCCGAAGTATGCTCGTATTTTACCCGCGAACTCGGCTATTCGGTGCACGGAGTCGACAATAACCAGCGGGCCGCCTTCTTCGGGCCCCAGGGCGACACACGCTGGAATCAGCGCCGGTTGCAGGACACACTGAAGGGGTTCACCCATCACGAGCTCGACATCCGCGACCGCGCCGGGGTGCTGGCGCTGCTCAAGCAGCTGCAGCCCTCCGCCATCGTCCACACGGCCGCCCAGCCAAGCCACGACCGGGCCGCCGCCATCCCCTTCGACGATTTCGACACCAACGCCGTCGGCACGCTCAACCTCC
>JAJXYI010000707.1 GCA_021780625.1 bacterium
TTGTCCGGCGGAGTCGCGGGGTGGCTGTGGCTTCGGAGGCGGGCGCGTCGGGCGGTCGACCGGGGGGCGCAGGGTGGACGGTGGATTCTTCTTCGCGGGATGATCGACGTCATCCCCGACGCGGCGCTCATTGTGGACGGCGCAGAGGACCTTCTGCTCGTGGCGAACCAAGCGGCTGCAAACCTGGCGGGAACCCGCGGGCATCTGACTGCAGGCGGCCGGCACAGCGGACTCTATCCGGCTGCGGCGCAGGCGCGCATCGGTCCGATGATCGCCTCATCGGTGTTGGGGCGCACCGAAAAGGCCCGGACGCTCCTGCGCTCGACCAACGGCGAGGAGATTCCTGTGGAAGTGCGCACCGCGCCGCTCGATGTCGCGGACCGGAATTTGGTGCTGGTGATCCTGCGCGATCTCCGTCCCGGGATCGCCGTGGAGCAGGGGTTGAGGGAGTCGGAGGCGCGTTACCGTGCGCTCGTCGACGGCGTGCCGGTGGCGGTCGTCGAGAAGGACTACACCGAGCTTGTCGCCTGGATGGATGCGTTGCGGGCCTCTGGGGTTGCGGATCTCGAGGGTCACCTGAAGGCGCATCCTCACGAACTTGCGGAGCAGTTCCGGTGCGTGACGGTGGTGTCCGCGAACCGGATGGCGTTGCAGAAATTTCCCCTCCTTGGCCAGGCGGTCGAGGGCCTGGGGTGGGATCAGCTCAAGGATACCTCGCTGGGCGAGGTGTTCCTGCGGGAAGTGGAGGCGCTGTGGAGGCGGCGCGGTTCGATGACCTGCATGCTCGACCATCGCAAGGGCGACGGGTTTGCCGGACACATGCTACTGCATTGGACGGCGCCTTCCATCGAGGGCTGGCAGGACGGGCGGCACGGGCTGCTGGTGTTTTCGGATCTGACCGAGCTTCGGCAGATCGAGCAACAACTGCGAATCAGCGAGGAGCGACCGCGCCTGGCGTTGCAGGGATTCAATGTCGGGATCTGGGAATACAATTTCGAGACGGGCGAATCCTATTATTCCGAGCGCTGGAAGACGATGCTGGGCTACGAGGTGCACGAGATTGGCAACCGACGGGAGGAGTGGCTCGACCGGATACACCCCGATGACCGGGGGCATGTGGAGCGCTCGCTTCAGGCTCACCTCGAGGGCAGTCATTCGCACTACGAGTCCGAGCATCGGGTGCGCTGCAAGGATGGCAGCTACCGCTGGGTGCTCTCGCGAGGGCGGGCGTTTTTCGACCACAACGGCAGGCCGCAGCGGCTGCTCGGGGCGCACGCGGACATCACGGATCGGCGGGAGAGCGAGGAGGCGCTGCGGTTGAGCGAGGCGCGCTACCGCCAGCTTCTGGAGCATTCGCCGATCGCGATCATCGAGATGGACGTGACGCGACTTGGATCCTGGCTCGAGGCACAGCGAAATGGCGGGGCGCAGGCTCCGGACTGCGAACTCCCTTCGGGACTGGGTGAACACGCGTGGGCGCGCTTGCGGGGCACGAACGAGGCCGCGGTGTCGCTGATGGAGGCGGGCAGCCAGGCCGAGGTTGCCGTTCACTTCGAGGCGCTGTGCAGCACGGATCTGGCTCCACTTCGTCGCCAGGTTGTGGATGCGCTGTGGCACGGGCGGCATTACATCGAGGGGGAGGTGAGTTTTCGCACCCTCGCCGGCGCAAAGGTGCGGGCGGTGTATCACTGGTGGGTTCCGCAGGTCTCGGGGCGGCCGAATCTCGAGGGCGCACAGCTGGTGCTGGTCGACCTGAGCGACATCGTCCGCGCGGAGGACGCACTGGCTGCGGAGCGGGAGCGGTTGAGCGTCACGCTCCGCTCGATGTCGGAGGGCGTGGTGACGACGGATACGGACGGACGGGTGCAGTACCTCAATCCCGCGGCGGAGCAGCTCCTGGAATGCGCGGGCGAACACTGCGTCGGGCGGCGGCTCGGCGAAATCTGCGTCCTCGTTCACGAGCGGACCAAGGCGCCGGTGCGGTTGCCCGACATGGAGACGCTGGCGCAGCTGCGGGAGGCGGAGGTTCCGCCCCAGACGATGCTGGTCGGCGGGCAGGGGCGCACCTGTGTCGTCGAGGGGCGGCTTGCGTCGCTGCAAAAGTCGGAGGGCCGGGCGCTGGGCGCGGTCCTGGTCCTGCGCGACATGACTGAGCGGGTGCGGCTCGAGGCGGAGCAGTTGCGTTCGTCGAAGCTCGAGTCGCTCGGCGTGCTGGCCGGCGGCATTGCGCACGATTTCAACAACATCCTCACGGTGGTGATGGGCAACCTCACGCTGACCATGCTGGACTCGCAGGCGATGACGGCGGCCGGCCGCTGGCTCAAGGAGGCGGAGCGCGGCGTGGTGCGGGCGAGGGACCTCACGCAGCAGCTACTCACGTTCGCGAAGGGCGGCGAGCCGGTACGCACGGCGGTGGCGCTGGCGGACTTCGTGAAGGAGACGGCGGAGTTCGCGCTCCACGGCTCGAAGACGCGCTGCATCTTCCAGTTTGGGCAGGCGCTCTGGGCGGCCGAGGTGGACAAGGGCCAGGTCGGCCAGGTGGTGCAGAACATCGTCATCAACGCGAATCAGGCGATGCCCGACGGCGGGCTTTTGCGCATCAGTTTGGTGAATACGGTGGTGGACGAGGCCACGGGCGGCGCGGTTCGTCCGGGTCGCTACCTGAAACTTTCAATCGCGGACACCGGCACGGGCATACGCCCGGACCACCTTGCGCGGATCTTCGACCCGTATTTCACGACCAAGCCGCAGGGCAGCGGGTTGGGGCTGGCGACCGTGTATTCGATCGTGTGCAAGCACCAGGGTCACGTGGATGTGGAGTCGCAAGTGGGCGTCGGGACGACGTTCCACATCTGGCTTCCCGCGGCGAAGGTGCAGCCGGCTGCGGACCGGCCGGAGCATGCGGGTGCGTCCGGACGCACGGGGCGCATCCTGTTCATGGACGACGAGGAGCCCATCCGGCGCCTCGGGCAGGCGCTGCTCCAGAGCCTCGGCTACGAGGCCAAGGTCGTGCGGGACGGCGGCGAAGTGCTGCGCGAGTTCGACGAGGCGCGCGAGCGCGGGCGGCCCTATGACCTGGTGATGCTGGACCTCACGGTGGCCGGGGGAATGGGCGGGCTTGCGGCCCTGCAGGAGATCCGGCGGCGCGACCCGTCGGCCAAGGCGATTGTGACCAGTGGCTACTCGAGCGATCCGGTGATGGGCGATTACCGGTCGTACGGATTCCAAGGCATGGTTCCGAAACCGTACCGGATTGGGGACCTGGGGCGCACCATCCAGGAAGTGCTCAACGGCGCCGCCTGAGCGGCGCCGCAGCGAAGGTCAGTAGGCGGCGTGAGCCGGAGCTGCGGTCACCTGTCCGCGCGCCTCGGTCATGAGGCTTGCCGCGTTCGAGGTGCCGAGACGTTCGGCGCCGGCAGCGATCATGGCGGTGGCGTCCGCGAGCGAGCGGATCCCACCAGCGGCCTTGATTCGGATGGGCTTGGTTCGCGAGTGGGCCCAGAGGGCGACGTGTTCGACTTTGGCTCCCGCGCTTCCGAATCCGGTGGAGGTCTTGATGAAATCCACGCCGGCATCCTCGCAGAGGCGGAGCGCCTCGAGGATCTGGCTTTCACTGAGGTAGCAGTTTTCGGTGATCACCTTGATCAGCAGCCCCAGCTTATGGGCTTCCGCTGCGAGGGAGGAGAGCTCGGCGGCGACGGTGCCGGGATGGCCGTCGCGGAGTGCGCCGTGGTCCATGACGACGTCGACCTCCCGGGCGCCGGCCGCTGCGGCGGATTGGATTTCGGCGCGCTTCGAGGCGGTGGAAAAGCGGCCGCTGGGGAAGCCAATGACGGTGCCGACGGCGACGTGCGAGCCGCGGAGCACCTCGACTGCGGTCGGGATGCTGGTCGGGTAGATCATGACGCTGGCGCACGAGAGGGCGAGGGCCTCCTCGCTGAGTCGGCGGATGTCGGCGGCGGTGGCGTCGAGACGGAGATTGGTGGAGTCGATGGATGCCGCGAGGCGTGCGGGATCGAGAGTCATGAGGCGAAGGATAGAAGGGCGGGGAGGCGATGCACGCAGGAAAAGGAAGAGGGACAGCGGGGTTGACATGGTTGGCGCTGGCCCTTCGCCTTGTGGCATCGGGGTGTAGCTTAGCCTGGTAGAGCGCCTGGTTTGGGACCAGGAGGTCGCAGGTTCGAATCCTGTCGCCCCGACCATTTTGAACTACTGACGAATGGGGTGGGCGTATCCGAATCCGCCCGGACCCTCGAGTTGGAGCTAAAGCCCATAGTCCGTTGCGAAGCAACGACAGGGGGTGGTGTAAGGGCTGGTCGTCACGCTCCAATTGAAAGGAAACGCGGAAGGAGTCAGGGCCGGTCTACGTGGCACCTGGGGTGCCAACTACGCCCGGCAGGCTTCTGCGTAGTGGTTCATCGTCATCCGGCGTGTATTCAGACCGGCGGAGCCAGGCATAGTCCGTTGCGAACGCGAGAAGGGGGCGCGGACTGGGGAGGTCGCGGTTAGGACGAGGAAATGCGGGCGGAGTCAGGGCCGGGCTTCGTGTCGCCTGTGGCGCCGACTATGCCCGGCAGGCTTCTGCGTAGTGGTTCAACTTCATCCGGCGTATTTGCAACCGGCGGAGCCAGGCATAGTCCGTTGCGAAGCAACGACGAAGCCTGGTGCGGGCAGACGGAATCGAACCGACGACACCTGCTTGGAAGGCAGAGGTTTTACCACTAAACTATGCCCGCGAGGCTG
>JAJXYI010000549.1 GCA_021780625.1 bacterium
TGCGCGGGTCGTGGCGCGGAAGAAACTCGTGATAGAGACCGTTCAGATGATGACCGCATTCAGGCCATTAGAATCGCCCGCCCTAACCCGCGATGAATCGCGTAAGGGCAGGGGTGTTGGCGCACCCAAGGTCGGTTCGAGTGCTGGCGACTCAGGCGGGGGATTCGGGCCCGCTGTGTCGGGTCGTCATGTCGTAGGGCCGTGGAATTCGAGGGAAATCCGTGGAAGACGGGGCCTATCGCAGGTGAATTCAAACGCTGTCTCTTCGCGCGGTGCGATCGAATCCCGTCGAGGAACGTTGGCCTATGTCACGAACCCGGGACGAGGCTGCCCCTACTGGCGCAACGACTGCCTGGACGCCGCGCGTCGACGAGCTGAACAGCTTGGATATGCCCTGGTGCATATCGAGCATGGCACGACGGAGCTGGCCGAGGAGGAGCTCATGGCTGTGATTGGACGCCATGTGGCTGTCGGAGTTGTGATGGAATCCCACGGTTTGGCAATCGGTCCATGGCTCACGGTATCCCGTGTGTCGTTGGAATCAGGCCTGCTACCGATTCGCGGCCTGGGAGTCGACCGCTGCGGAAACACGCAACTTGCGGTGCGGCGTGCGCGCGCGGCTGGTTATCGGCGCATAGGGCTGGTGATCCCGCACGAATGGGATCGGGCCGCCGAATGCGAGAGAGGATGCGTCTGCGGGTTCCTTTCTGAGATGGTCAAATCGGAGCTGGAGGATGTGATCCCGGTGCTTCGATTCTCCTCAGAGAACGGCGACAAATTCGGGGACAAAACGTACGAAAAGCAGGCGCTAAGGAACGGAATCCTCGCTTCGTGGTATGAACGTCACGGGCCCGACGTCATCCTTGGACATGCACCCTGCCTTATGGACGCGTTGCATTCGTTGGGCTTGTCCGTTCCGCGGGATGTGGGATTTGTCGATCTGGATGCCCGGTTGCCTCACCAGACGGGTGTCAGGGACGAGCATGGAGTTCTTGGAGTCATTTCAGTGGAGGACCTTGTCCTTCGACCAGTCGGTACCCTCGGATCAGAAGGCAGGCCGGCCCTGGCGACCGTGGTTCCAGGAGTCTGGCAGGCAGGTAACTCATTACCGGATCGGACGCGGCATCGCGGATTCTGACGAGTTGGTTTAGGGTGTGCGGGTGCTCCGGATTCGTGGGGAAGACGGGGCACCCGCATTTTTTCCCGGTTCACAGGCTTGTCCCAGGATCGCGGAATACGCAGGTGCCGGGGAAGTTTGCTTGATTGACCACGTGCAAGTTGCCTCGGTGCCACTGGATGGCTTCCCTGGCGGACTGCGGAAGCCCGGGTGAAGGCCGGAAAGGCATCGCGGAATATTCGACGATCCGAAGTATTCACAAGCCTGATGCTTATGGAAGTGCCGCCGTCTATGGCGGCTTAGGTTTTGCCTCCATGACCCAACCACCTACATAAGCCCGTTGGCGGGGAAATCGGAGTCCGGCATTGGCGGCCGGGTCTTTCGAACGGTTGACGTTCGACTGTCGGAGATCGGAGCCGATGCGTCCGATCCGGCGTCCCCGAGGTCACCGCCCTGCCAAGATCCATCATTCCGTCCGAAACCCTTTTCAACGCATGCGCACCCAGGCAACCAAGCCGACAGGAGTGGAACAGAAATTCGAGGCCAACGAGATGTTCTTCTCCACCACCGACAGCAAAGGCGTCATCACCGCCGGCAATCCGGTCTTCGCGAGAGTCAGCGCCTACTCGATCGAGGAGATGATAGGCCAGCCCCACAACCTGATACGACACCAGGACATGCCTAGGGCGGTGTTCAAGGAACTCTGGGACACAATCAGGACCGGCGGCCTGTTCCTGGGATACGTGAAGAATCACGCCAAGGGCGGAAACCACTACTGGGTGTTTGCATCCGTCATTCCGATACAGGACGGCTACCTGTCGATCCGCTTCAAACCCTCGGAACGCGGGATAGCGGCGGCCGCAGAGCTCTATGCGAGGATGCTCGAGGAGGAGCGGAGGGCCGACGACGGCGACTCCATGGAGCGAGCCCGGGAGACGCTGCTGCAGCATCTCGGATCGAACAATTACCGCAGCTACGAGAGCTTCTCCCGGGCGATGCTGGCCCAGGAGATCAGGAACCGGGATGAGGAAATCGGACGAAAGGGGCTCGCGCTCTTTCCGCGGGAACTGAAGTCGTCGAGCGCGGCGGGGATCGACGAGCTGTTCAGGAAGAGTACAAGTATCTACGACACCCTGACGGAACTCTCCAGGGACCTTGAGGCGTTCTCTGGCATAAACCTCAAGATCCAAGAAAAGGGACAGGCCATCGTCCGAAAAGCGGACAACTTCAGATTCAGCGCCGTGAATGCGCATATCGCCTCGGATCCGCTCGGAGCCAAGGGGGCGCCGCTGAGCACTGTGGCCCGGTTCCTGGATGTCTATTCGCGAAATCTCTCGGGGAACGTGGTCCTGCTCGCAAAGGACATCGGGACGATCGCGCAGGTGCTGGAGAACGTCACGACGCACATTTCCACCACGCGGCTCGTGCTCGAGATGAGCCTCTACTATCAGGCTGAAATGGGAGCCGAAACCAGGGACGGCGTGCGTGTGTTCAAGATTCTGAAAGATCTCGTCGATGCCATCGAGACCCTGCACGAAGCCACGACGAAGGAATTGGCGGCACTCCAGGGAAGGCTTCCGCAGATCACGGGCAAGAACGACGAACTTCGGAAGGACATCATCAGCCTTCAGGTCGCGCAGCTGAGCGGAATGACGGAGGCGGTGCGGATTCCGGAGGCGGAGTCGATACGGACGATGATGCAGGACTTCCGTGCCGAAGTGGATCAGGCCGTGCAGGAGCTGGGGTACCTTGCGGATACGGTCGAGCACCTTCAGGATGTGACGAACACGACCCCTCCGAGGCTGAAGAAGATCCGGGAGGAGCTGGATGCGATTCGCGGCCTACTTGCCGCGTTATTCCAGGGTGCTGAGGGTGACGCCTCCCACCCCGGGGCCGAAGCGGATGCCCGGGTACGGCAGTTGGGCTAGAACCGACGCGTGGTGGAGCCGCAGGCAAGCCGCCTGAAGGATTGGCCACAAAAAACGAAGAGGTGCCCGGGTTGCCGACCCTGATCGGGGCGCGCTTATAGGCGCACGCAGCGCAAAGCCGATGCCTCTTATGACAGAAGCAGCGAGGAGCCCATTCGACCAGCTCAGGGCCTTCGGCGGGAAGTCCGGAATATAGAATAGGATCACCGGCGGCCGGAAGGCCGCTGTGTGACAGGTGGAGCCCTTCGACTGCGCTCAGGACGGGTGCGGAGCCTCCCGAAGGCCCTGAGCCTGTCGAACGGGGATTTCGTCTTCTGACGCGAGTCTCGACTGTCCGATGTGGAGTGCGGTGACCTGGCACCGCTTTGGACGCGAGTCTCGACTCGCGCCCGCAGGTTTCGGAATTCGAAACCTGCGTCGGCTCGCGGGCGGTCAGGCCCGCCCGTCGACGGCGGTGTCGGGCCACCGCACTCCACATCATTCAGCGTCGAGCCGCTCGATGGGCGAAGGGCGATGCCTCAGCGGATCAATTGCGGCTTGGGGATTCCGGCTCCCGGGAAGCCCAGGTCCTGGGGGCGCCGGAAGAACAGCTCATGGCAGTCGACCGATTCGCGCATGGACGCCAGGACCGACTCCAGAGGGGAAGAAAAGACGTAGGGATAGTCGATCTCCCCGAACTCGGGATGGATCGTATAGGCCAGCCGCTCCTGCTCGACGCAGAACTCCGAGTGAACGCCGGGTTTGTCGCCGCGCGGGTCGAGGCGGATCCACAGCCGGCGGCTGGGCAGATAGACGGCGTTCAGGCCGTGCAGGGCGTATCCAGACTCGGGAGACCCCTTTCGCGTCACACGCTGGTAGCAGAAACCGGCGGGGATCCTGAGCCCTCGGAGCAGGGCGGCCAGCAGGTGTGACTTGGCGAAGCAAATTCCCTCGCCGCATGTGAGGGTGTCGGAGGCGGTGATGGTGATGAAGGAGCTCTTCAGGTCGAAGGAGTGGCCGATCTGGTCGCGGACGATAGTGAAGGCCAGCCGCGCCTGGTTCTCGTCGCCGATGGCGAGGCTTTTGATCTCCGCGATCTTCGCCTGCAGTGGCGTCGAGTGGAAATCGATCACACCAGATTCTGACAGATAGTCGGACGGGTCGTTGGATTCCAGGATCAGATTCATGGGCGTGCCGGGGGCGTGGCGTGGCGAAAGGATCTCGGGCGTGCGGGTTGTGATGGTCTGCATAGGGCCAACCGTACGACTCGCGGGGCCCGGTCGCGTTGACCTAGGTCAACTGGAGAGCGGATTTTCGGGGCGGTGTCGCCCCCTGCGGGGCCGCTCGTGGATGTCTGTCTGGGGCGGATACCCTTCGTGACGGTCACGCAGGTTAAGGGCTGCATTCGCGGACTCCTGTGTTTGGATCGGGCGTCCCCTCTGGCCGAACGTCCACGTCGTCACGATCCCCAGCCCATCGCAGTCGTGCGGCCTGGCACGCCCGTCCCCCCTGGCGAATTTCCCCCATGAAAAATAGAAGTCTGCTCCTCGCTTCGCTGCTCGCGCTCGCACCGCTTTCCGGTTTTGCCGGAACGGCTCGCATTACGTTCGACATCGATCATGCCGTCGGCCCGATCGATCCCCACCTCTACGGAATCTTCATGGAACCGATCGGTCGCGACATCGGCGGCGTGAAGTTCAACACGCTGTATGGGCCGG
>JAJXYI010000663.1 GCA_021780625.1 bacterium
TGCACTGCGGCGCCGGCCAGCAGGAATCCGATGAGGATTCCCGAGGTGAGAGTGAGGAGGCGTCTGCGCATGGCGCGGACTGTGGGTGGCAATTCCGGATTTGTAAATCCCGAGGCCGCGGACCGGTCCGAACCCGCCGCGGTTTTGGGCTTTGCGCAACCGCGCCGCTCCCTTTTTGTCGTCCGGATGAGCCCTTCACCCTCGCCCGAATTCCTCGACTGTTTCCGCCGCGCGGCGGGGGCGGCGGGCGCCGTGAGCTTCGAGCGTTTCATGGAGTTGGCGCTCTTCGAGCCCGGAGTGGGCTATTACCGGCGAGAGGCGCGGCGCGTGGGCTACGGCGCGGACACGGACTTCTACACGGCCAGCACGAGCGGGCCGATATTCGGCGAGCTGGTCGCGGCAGCGGCGGCCAAATTGGTCCGCGATCATGGCGGCGACCCGGCCGCGCTCGAGTTCGTCGAAGTGGGCGCCGAGACCGCGGGCGGCATTCTCGAAGGCGTGGGCCACCCCTTCGGTTCGAGCAGGGTCCTGCGCCTGGGCGATGCGCTGGACCTCCGGGGTGCATGCGTGCTGTTTTCCAACGAGCTCTTCGACGCGCAACCCTGCCGGCGCTTCGTGCGCCGCGGGGGAGCCTGGCTCGAGGCCGGGGTCGTGGAGAAGGACGGCGCACTCGGGGAGCAGCTCCTGGGACCTGTATCCGAAAATTGGTTGCCCGCCGACGCGCCCGACGGCTACCGCTTCGACGCCCCGCGGGCGGCGGCCGCGCTGGCCGCGCGCCTGGCGGCGGGCGCCTGGTCCGGCCTCTTCCTCGCCTTCGACTACGGGAAATCCCTCGCCGAACTCGCCCACGAGACCCCCGCAGGCACGGTGCGCGCCTACCACCGCCACCGGCAGGTCACCGACCTGCTCGCACAGCCGGGGCAACAGGACCTGACCTGCCACTTGTGCTGGGACTGGATCGCGGAAGAACTCGAACGGGCGTCGTTTCCAAAACCGTCGCTCGAGTCGCAGGAGACGTTCTTCGTCAAACACGCCGGCGCCCACATCGCCGCGGAGATCGAACGCGAGGCCCGCGGTGCCAGCCCCCGGAAGCTCGCCCTCGTGCAGCTCCTGCATCCCGCACACCTGGGACGCAAGTTCCAGGTCATGCACGCCTGGCGCGCGCAGCCGGCGGCGAAGTAGTAATTTTACCGTGCGGAACACTCAGGTTTGCATGCCACGCGTTGTCCGTCATCGTCCACCGCCGTCGACCGAATGAGCAACCTGGGTGACCCCGACTTTTCCAGTGAGGAAAGCGCCCCCGCCCCCGAGTCTCTGAACGGAGCTTCCCCTGGCTCCCAACTCGAGGACGCCCGTTTTCCCACTCCCGGCGCAAGCTGGCTGAAGACCTACGAGGTCCTCAGCCAGGTTGAGCGGGCACAATGCGGCCCCTCGTGGACCGCCACCCACCTCGCCAGCCGCAGGAACGTGGTCATCGTCTGGGTCCGGTCCCCCGACCCCCGCCACGACGATGCCTGGGACCGGCTCCGCGCCTGCACCTCACCGTCGCTGCTCAAGCCGGTGGAAGGTCGTCTGATCGAAGACCGTCGGTTTGAGATTTTTGAGGACTGCGGAGGCGTTCCCCTGACCGAGTGGAAGGCGACAAATCCGCCTCCCTCACCCGACCTGCTCAAGGCCTGGCTGACCGACCTGGCGGACGGGATCGAGAGCCTGCAGCGCAGCGGGCTCATCCACGGCCGGATCGAACCCGACAATCTCCACGTCGTCGAGGACCGCAGCCCGCCCCGCCTGGTCATGGCGGGCCTGGAGTCGGTCACCGTGTTCGCCCGGGCCGAGGCGGTACCGATCGCGACGGATCCGTTCTACGGTCCGCCCGAATCGGTCGGCACACCCGCGCAGCCCGGCGGCGAGGGGCTGCTCGTGTGGGACTGGTGGTCCGTCGGCCGTGTCTTCCAGGAGCTCGTGCTCGGCCGGCACATCCTCGAGCACATGCTGGATTTCACGATGTCGCGCCAGTCCAACGACGACCGCGAATTCGCCGAGAAGCTGCTGCTCGAGCAGGCCCACGGCGAGACGAAGGCCGGCGGGCTCGAGGCCATGCCCGCCATCGACAAGCGCGTGGACCTGCTTCTCCACGGCCTGCTCACCGCCTCCGTGGACGCACGGTGGGGCCTCCAGGACGTGCGCCAGTGGATACAGGGAGAGAGCCCCGCCGCGCGTTACCTGATCGGACGAAACGAGCGACTGTTTCGCTGGCGCGGCCGCGCCTGGACCGTCCCCGAGGCGGCCGAGGCCATGCGCACGGAAGAGTTCTGGGAGGAGGCGCGGCGCCAGGTGTTTGACAGCGGCGAGTCCGACACGCTCGCCCACTTCGTGCGGTCCGACCCGGGCATGCAGGCCTGGGCGCAAAAGATTGACGAGAGTTCGGCCCTCGCGAAGTCGCCGGCCCTGGCGTCGATCCCCGCCGTCCCCCTCCGTGAGCTGGTCCTCGCAATCGCCCTGCAGCGCCTCGCCGGCGGACCGCTGGTCCACCGCGGACGCGCGATGGAGAACCTGTATCTTCGCGATCTCGCCGCCGCGGACAAATTCGCCGGCACCCACCTGCCCTTCATCCAGGTGCTCACGAACGCAACCGTCGTCCCGATCATCGAGAAGGTCGATGCCGGCGCCGCACGGATGCTGAGCGACGCGGCCAAGCTGGCCCAGCGGGCGCTCGAACGCTGCCTGAAGCAACGATGGATGACCCGCAGCGCGACCGCGGAGATCATGCGCCTGTGGACGCTCGCGTTTGACGCGGCAAGCGTGAGCCAGGCCGAACGTCAGTCGCTCAAGGATCGTTTCGCGCGCAGCGACAACGCGGACATCGAGGCGATGTTCAATGCCGAGAACAACGCACCGGAGGAGGTGTTGATCCTCGCATGGATGACGCCCAACGCGCAGCAGAAGTATGGGTTCGTCACCCACGAGGAATGGAACGGACGTCAGCAGGCCGCGCTCTCGGACCGCGGGCGGCTCCTGGCGTCGATCCTTTTTTGGAGACGACTCCGCAAGGTGCTTCGGTTTGCCCCCATCCTGTTCGGCGGACTGCTCACGATCGCCCTGACCTGGACGCTCGCGGCGGCAGTGGTCGGCTTCGCCTGGCCCGGGATGGGAGGCCTCCCCATCGCGTTTCTGCCGGCAATCGCTGCAATCATACTGCGGGCGGCGTTCCCCGGGATGATCCAGCCGCTGGTCATCGAATTCGCCCCACGCTCCTCACCCTGGCGCGTGTGGGACGGAGTCGCGCGCTGCGAAAAGGAGCTGTCGGGCTACGCAGAGCACGCAATGCACGAGCGGGACCTCGTTCATGCGCTGTCCGAAATCAACGCGGACCTCCGGCGCATCAACAGCGCGGCCAAGCCGGTTCGCCTTCCCCCTCACCTCGCCCCGGCAAAGACCGCCGCCACGCTCTCGTGGCTGATCCTCGCCTGCGCCGTGTTCCTCGCCGGCAACCGGATCCGGCACACGCCCGCGCCATTCAAGCACTTCGCCGACACCTGGAGCTCCAGGGTTCACACCCCCGACGAGGCTTGGTATCCGCCGCCCCAGAAGGAGAAACAGGACTTTCCGTTCGTGCACCCCAAGAACCCGCCGACGGTCATCCCCGTCGGACACGGCGTGGCGTCCGAGGCCATCGTGCTAGCGGCGCGCAACAAGGGCGCATACCTGGTGCAGGACTACAAACCCACCGACATCGGAGCGCCGGTGCTGGTGCAGGTGCCAACCGACGAATATTTCGGCTTCCTGCTCTACGATCCCGTGGCACGGAAGATCATGGACAACCGGGTGATCGTCCTGAAGGACATCCCACCCCGCCGCGTCTTCATCAGCATCGATGGCCGCCCGGTCTTCGTGCCGAACTATTGAGTGGAATTGCCACGAAAAAGACGAAATTCCAGCAGGAAACCGCAGTGAACAGAAGGAAACGAAGATAACAAAGAAGGCTGAACAAAGCGATTACACGAACTCACAGAACGAAAATCCACTCACCCAAACGGTGAATCAATCAAAGCGCACGATTCTGTAGTAAGCAGTTTGTCCTTCGTTCACTTCGTCACCTTCTGCTCCATTGAATCGCTGAATTCAGGTTCATGTTAAGCGGCTCGTTCTTCGTGACCTTCGTTTCCTTCTGTTCACGTCTGCTGCTGAATTTGGGATTACAGGCTTTAGGCTGAACGGGCCGCGTCAGGCGGTCAGCGACAGCAGCACCACGCCCGCGACCGCGACCACGGCGCCTGCGTAGTAGCGCGGTTTTGGCCGCCGGCCCTCGAGCCACAGCGCGAAGGGGATCGTGAGCAGCGGCGACGCGGAGACGACCGGTTGCACCAGGCCCGCAGGCGTCGAACTCAGCGCCCACTGGTAGCAGGCCACGCCGAGGACCGGACCCGTGAGCGCGTTGGCCGCAACCCAGGGCCAGGCCCGGCGCAGGCCTCCGTCGGCCGGCGTATCCGTTTCCCGGCGACGCCTGGCGGCGCACCAGACGAGGGCCGCCGCGGCGACCCCAAGCCCGCCGAGCACGCGCAGCCAGGCCGCCTCTCCGGGGTCGGGAATGCGCCCGGCCAGATGCGCCACCGCGTAGGCCTTGCGGCTGATCACCGCGCCAAGCCCCTGTCCGAGCGCCGACACCAGGGCCCACGCCACGCCCGTCCTCCAGGCGCGCGGCTCGAGGCTCGGCCAGCTCGAGGGCAT